>CAZRFC010000366.1:0-4443 GCA_964598975.1 uncultured Mycobacterium sp.
GCCTGCGCGGCCGGGGCCGACATCATCAACGACACCTGGGCCGGGCACGACCCGCGACTGCCCGAGGTGGCCGCCGAGTTCGGTGCGGGGCTGGTCTGCTCGCACACCGGCGGTGCGGTGCCCCGCACCCGCCCGTTCCGGGTCAACTACGGCACCGCGGTCACCGGGGTGGTCGACGCCGTCGTCGCCGAGGTGACCGCCGCCGCCGATCATGCCGCGAATGTGGGTGTGCGCCGCGACGGGATCCTGATCGATCCCACCCACGACTTCGGCAAGAACACGTTCCACGGACTGGCCCTTCTTCGGCACGTCACCGACCTCGTCGCTACCGGCTGGCCCGTGCTGATGGCCCTGAGTAACAAGGACTTCATCGGCGAGACCCTCGACGCTCAGCTGACCGAGCGACTGGAGGGCACGCTGGCCGCGACCGCACTGGCCGCCGCCGACGGGGCGCGGATGTTCCGGGTACACGAGGTAGGACCGACCCGCAGGGTGCTGGAGATGGTGGCCTCCATCAAGGGTGACCGTCCCCCGGCCCGCACGGTGCGGGGGCTGGCATGACGACGAACCTCGGAAACTCACAGGCCTGGCTTGCCGACCACAGTTGGCAGCGGCCGCCCTGGACGGTCACCGAACTGGAGGCTGCGAAACGCGGCCGCACCATCTCGGTGGTCCTGCCTGCCCTCAACGAGGCCAAAACCGTTGGCGCAGTGATCGAGACGATCACCCCCATGCTGGGCGGCCTGGTCGACGAACTGATCGTGCTGGACTCCGGATCCACCGACGACACCGAGGCCCAGGCTCTGGCCGCCGGGGCCCGCGTCGTGCACCGTGAAGAGGCGCTGCCCGAGATCCCTCCGCAACCCGGCAAGGGCGAGGCGCTGTGGCGTTCGCTGGCCGCCACCTCCGGCGACATCATCGTGTTCATCGACTCCGACCTGATCGACCCGGACCCGATGTTCGTGCCTCGACTGGTCGGCCCCCTACTCACCCGCGACGGCATCCATCTGGTGCGTGGCTTCTACCGCCGGCCGCTCAAACTCGACGGCGCCGACGAATCCACCGGCGGCGGCCGGGTCACCGAACTGGTCGCCCGCCCCCTGCTGGCTGCTCTTCGCCCCGAACTCGGGTGCGTGCTCCAGCCGTTGGGCGGCGAGTACGCCGGAACCCGTGAACTGCTGGCCGCGGTGCCGTTCGCCCCGGGCTACGGCGTGGAGATCGGCATATTGATCGACACCTACGACCGATACGGCCTGGACGCGATAGCCCAGGTCAATCTCGGGGTGCGGACCCACCGCAACCGCCCGTTGAGCGAACTGGGCCCGATGAGCCGGCAGATCGTCGCCACCCTGCTGACCCGGTGCGGGATCGCCGACTCCGGGGTGGGGCTGACCCAGTTCCTCCCGGACGGCGACGGCCGCAACCCGTTCGCCACCCGTACATCGGAGGTCTGTCTGGTTGACCGGCCGCCGATGAACACCCTGCGCTGAACCCTCTCGAGGCGGTGCGGATGGCAGGATCGGGGCTGTGACGCTGATCCTGATGTACCTCGTGGTGCTGATCCTGGTGGCCACCGTCCTGTTCGGGATTGCCAGTTTCCTGTTCGGCCGCGGCGAGCAGTTGCCCCCGCTGCCGCGGGCCACCACAGCCACGGTGCTGCCCGCCTCGGGCGTCACCGGTGAGGACGTCGAGGCGGTCAAGTTCACCCAGGTGCTGCGCGGTTACAAGACCAGCGAAGTGGACTGGGTGCTCGACCGGTTGGGCGCCGAGATCGACCAACTCCGAGGTGAACTCGGCGCGGCGCGTGCCGCCGCGGGGTGGACCGATCACTCGATCCACCGGACCACCCCGGCCACCGCGCCGCCGCACCCGGGGTGAGCATCGCCCTCGCGGACTCGGCCGTCCGCTGCCCGTGGGCAGCGGCCGGGCCCGGTGCTGACCAGCTGCTGCGCGACTACCACGACCAGGAGTGGGGACGGCCGCTGCGGGGCCGGACCGAGCTGTTCGAACGGATGACCCTGGAGGCCTTCCAGAGCGGCCTGTCCTGGCTGATCATCCTGCGTAAACGGGATGCCTTCCGGCGGGCTTTCGCCGACTTCGACATCGACGCGGTCGCGCGATACACCGACCGGGACGTCGAACGACTTCTGGCCGACGCCGGCATCGTGCGCAACCGGGCCAAGATCGAGGCGGCGGTCGCCAATGCCCGGATTGCCGCGGATCTGGACGTCGACCTCTCGGATTTGCTGTGGTCCTTCGCGCCGGCGCCCCGGCCGCGGCCCGCCACCAGCGCAGAAGTGCCCGCAAGCTCGCCGGAGTCGGCCGCCCTGGCCCGCGACCTCAAGCGCCGTGGGTTCCGATTTATCGGTCCGACCACTGCTTATGCCCTGATGCAGGCCACCGGAATGGTGGACGATCACATCCGGGACTGCGCGGTGACCGGGCCTTTTTCCGACATGGGCGGCCGATAGGGAACAATGGAGGGCACTAGAATTAACCACACGCGGCACCTCAGTGGTGTCGGCGGGTCTGCTCGATCTGGAGGGAGCACTCGATGGCGGCGATGAAGCCCCGGACCGGCGACGGTCCTTTGGAGGCAACCAAGGAGGGGCGGGGCATCGTGATGCGGGTTCCACTCGAGGGCGGCGGCCGGCTCGTCGTCGAGTTGACCCCCGACGAAGCGGCCGCCCTGGGTGACGAACTCAAAGGCGTCACCAGCTAACTCTCGGACTTCGCGAAACCCCGTGCCTTCACCAACCACCGGCGCGGGGTTTCGTGCTGCCGGTCGCCTTACGCGGACACCCTGCGGTAGATCTCCAGAGTCTGCTCGGCGATCCGAGCCCAGGAGAACTCGTCGATGCAACGCTGCCGGCCGGCCTCGCCGAATCGCGCCGCCTTCGCCGGATCGGCCACCAGGGCGTTGACCGCATCGGCCAGTCCGGCCTCGAAAACCCGCGGATCCGTGGTGTCGTAGTGCACCAGGGTGCCGGTGACGCCGTCATCGACCACCTCCGGGATGCCGCCGACATCGGAGGCCACCACCGCCGTCCCGCAGGCCATCGCCTCCAGATTGACGATACCGAGCGGCTCGTACACCGACGGGCACACGAACGCCGTTGCCGCGGAGAGTATTTCGCGAATCTCGTGGACCGGGAGGAAATCCCGGACCCAGAAGACGCCGGTGCGCTTGGCGGCAAGTTCGTCGACCGCTGACTTGACCTCGGCGCCGATCTCGGGAGTGTCGGGCGCCCCGGCGCACAGCACCAGTTGCACGTCGGGGTGAAACCGGTGCGCCGCCGCGATGAGGTGCGGCACACCCTTCTGCCGGGTGATCCGCCCGACGAAAGCAACCATCGGCCGGGTCGGGTCCACCCCGAGTTCGGCGAGCACCGAACCCTCGGCGTCCGGGGCGGCCGGATACCAGACGCCGGTGTCGATGCCGTTCTTGACCACATGCACCCGGCCGGGGTCGAGGGCGGGGTAGACCGACAACACGTCGTCGCGCATTCCCGAACTCACCGCGATCACCGCATCGGCGGCCTCGATCGCGGTGCGCTCCACCCACAGCGACACCCGATACCCGCCGCCGAGTTGCTCGGCCTTCCACGGCCGCATCGGCTCTAGCGAATGCGCCGTCAGGACGTGCGGCACGCCGTGCAGCATCGACGCCAGATGCCCGGCCATGCCCGTGTACCAGGTGTGCGAGTGCACCACCGTGGCCGGTCGGCCCGGCCTGGAGACGGCGTCGGCCATCCGCAGGTCCGTCGACAAGGTCGACAGCGCCGCGTTGGCTGGGGGATTGGCGTCCGTCAGTGCGGGATCGGGTTGGTGGGCGAAGGCGGTCTCGCGCGGCACACCCATGCAGTGCACGTCCACCTCGCACAGGCGGCGTAACTGTGCCACGAGTTCGGTGACGTGCACGCCCGCACCGCCGTAGACCTCTGGCGGATACTCCCTGGTCATCATCGCCACCCGCATAGAGCTGACGGTAGTGCACCAGAGTGCGACGCGAGGTCGGCTTTCCCGGTTGCTCTAGCCGTCTTCGGGAGGGGGTGGTTAGGTTTACTTCCATGAGGGAGTTGCCGCACGTTCTGGGCATCGTGATGGCCGGGGGCGAAGGGAAACGGCTCTACCCGCTGACGGCGGACCGGGCCAAGCCCGCCGTTCCGTTCGGCGGGGCCTACCGCCTCATCGATTTCGTGCTGTCCAACCTCGTCAACGCCCGGTATCTGCGGATCTGCGTGCTGACCCAGTACAAGTCGCACTCCCTGGACCGGCACATCTCGCAGAACTGGCGGTTGAGCGGCCTGGCGGGGGAGTACATCACCCCGGTTCCCGCCCAGCAGCGCCTGGGCCCACGCTGGTACACCGGATCGGCCGACGCGATCTACCAGTCCCTCAACCTGATCTACGACGAGGACCCCGACTACATCGTGGTGTTCG
>CAZRFC010000367.1:0-4437 GCA_964598975.1 uncultured Mycobacterium sp.
CGAGGAGAGGCCGATGATCCGTCCGCCCTCGCCGATGCTGCCGTTACCGGTCAAGCCTTCGGTGAGCCGAAGCGGCGCAATCAAATTCACCGCGATCACCGAGTCCCAGCGACTGTCATCCATATTCGCCAACAGCTTGTCGCGGGTGATCCCGGCGTTGTTGACCAGGATGTCGGCCCGGCCGCCATTGAAATCCGAGAAGTGTTCGCGGAGGTGAGCCGTGATGCGATCCACGGCGTCATCAGCGGTGACGTCCAGCGCGAGCGCAGTTCCGCCCACCCGGGCGGCGGTGTCGTTTAATGCCTCGATGGCCCCTTCCACGTCGAGGGCCACCACCCGTGCGCCGTCGCGGGCGAAGACCTCGGCGATGCAGGCGCCGATGCCGCGGGCCGCGCCGGTGACGATGCCCACCTTCCCGGCCAGCGGCTTGTTCCAGTCGGTGGGCGGGTGCGAGTCGGCGGCCCCGATGCGGAACACCTGACCGTCGACGTACGCGGACTTGGCGGACAACAGGAATCGCAGTGTCGATTCGCATCCGGTCGCGGCCGGTTTGGCGTCGGGGGAGACGTAGACCAGCGACACCGTTGCACCGCGGCGAAGTTCCTTGCCCAGCGATCGGGTGAACCCCTCCAGTGCGCGCTGGCAGATCCTCTCGTCGCTGTCGGCCAGTTGCTCGGGGGTGCTGCCGAGTACCACGACCCGGGCGCACGGCCCGAGGTTTCGCAACAGTGGGGTGAAGAACTCGTACAGTCCGCGCAGTGCCTGCGGTTGAGTGATCCCGGTGGCGTCGAACACCAGGCCGGCGAAGGTGTCCGCCCACCTGCCGCCGAGATTGTCGCCGACGATCTCATAGTCGTCGGCCAGCGCGGACCGCACCGGCTCGGCCAGCCGACCCGGGTGTTCCGGCGGGCCGCCGATCAATAGGGATCCGGCCAGGGGCGGCTCGCCCGGTCGATAGCGCCGCAGCGTCTCGGGGGCGGGCACACCCAGTTGCTTGGCCAGGAACGACGCGGGCGCGGAGTTGATCACCTGGGACAGTAGGTCGGAAGCCACTTCTGGCACCTTTCGCGTTTGCCGAATCCGGGTACCCGGGAAGGTAGTAGATACGAACTTACTCCAGAGTAAGAACGGCACGTAGTATGGGCTGAAATACCCAATCCCGTGCCCCGACACACAGCGGAGGTTTGACGTGGCCGCCCCCACCCGACGCCGGGTCGCCGTCCTCGGCGGTAACCGAATCCCGTTCGCCCGATCGGACAGCGCCTACGCGGAAGCGTCCAATCAGGACATGTTCACCGCCGCACTGGACGGACTGGTGGATCGATTCGGATTGGAAGGCGAGGTCCTCGGAGCGGTCATCGGGGGGGCCGTGCTCAAGCACAGCCGCGACTTCAACCTGATGCGTGAATGTGTTCTGGGCACCGCGCTGTCCCCGTACACCGCGGCGTTCGACCTTCAGCAGGCCTGCGGAACCGGTCTGCAGGCCGCGATCGCGGCTGCTGACGGTATTGCCGCCGGGCGCTACGACGTCGCGGCCGCCGGCGGGGTGGACACCACCTCCGACGCCCCGATCGGCTTGGGGGACAACCTGCGCCGCACCCTGCTTTCCCTCCGCCGCTCGAAGTCGAACCTGGCCCGACTCAAGCTTGCCGGCGGGTTGCCCGCATCCCTCGGTATCGAGATTCCCACCAACGGCGAGCCGCGAACCGGGCTGTCGATGGGCGAGCATGCCGCCCGCACCGCCAAGAAGATGGGCATCAAACGCATCGATCAGGACCAGTTGGCGGCGGCCAGCCACCGCAATATGGCTGCCGCCTACGACCGGGGCTTCTTCGACGACCTCGTCACCCCCTTCCTCGGTCTCTACCGCGACAACAACCTGCGCGCCGATTCCTCGGCGGAGAAACTGGCCACACTACGCCCGGTGTTCGGCGTCAAGGACGGCGACGCGACCATGACAGCCGGCAACTCCACCCCGCTGACCGACGGTGCTTCGGTGGCACTGCTGTCCAGCGAGGAGTGGGCGCAGGCGCACTCGTTGACGCCGTTGGCCTACTTCGTCGACGCCGAGACCGCGGCGGTGGACTACGTCAACGGCGATGACGGCCTGTTGATGGCGCCCACCTACGCCGTCCCGCGGCTGCTGGCCCGCAACGGACTCGCCCTGCAGGACTTCGACTTCTACGAGATCCACGAGGCGTTCGCCTCGGTAGTGCTGTGCCACCTGCAGGCCTGGGAGTCCGACGAGTACTGCAAGGAGCGGCTGGGCTTGGATTCCGCGCTCGGCCCCATCGATCGGGCCAAGCTCAACGTCAACGGTTCGTCGCTGGCCGCCGGCCATCCGTTCGCGGCCACCGGCGGCCGGATCGTGGCGCAGCTGGCCAAGCAACTGGCTGAGAAGAAGGCCCACGCTGAGCGGAAGGGCGCTGAACACACGGGTGAGGCGGCGCGCCCGGTTCGGGGGCTGATCTCGATCTGTGCAGCCGGCGGCCAGGGCGTCACCGCCATTCTGGAGGCCTAGTTTGTTTTCGCCGGTGGCTGGGTAATACAGGTTGCGGATAGCTCCGCATTACTGTCTGACCCCCCGACCCGGCGGTAATGCGGGGCGTCCTTGTAAGTCAGGGTGTCCGTCGCTGGAGCGGAGGGGATTCCAGCGACGGTCACTTTGCCTTGGTCGGTGCTTTCCTGGCCGGCCCGCCGTCGGACAGCCCCGACTGGACGAGCGCGGCATCGACGTAGCGCTGAACGGGCCGGGCCTGGAAGAAGCCGGTGTGTCCGCCGTGGTACCACCCGATATCCGGTCGGCCCCAGTGTTCCCACAGCTGAACCACCTGCTGGCGGGGGTGCACGATGCGGTCTGCCACCCCGGCGTAGATGAACCGGCCCTCCGGGGGAACCTTGGGTTCCAGCGACAGCGGAGAGACCATCCGACCGAGCGGTTTGGCCAGTTCCAGCGTCTTGCGTCGCGGGTCGTCCTTCGGCAGGCCGGAGTGCCGACCGAGCAGTTCCACCAGGTTCGACGGCGGCACGCCCAGGATGGCGCAGGTCAGATCGTCTTCGAGGCTGGCCACCAGAGCCGCGATGTATCCGCCGAGCGAGATGCTGTTGAGCCCGATTCGGGCATCGGGCTGCTGCGACCTGATCCAGGCGATCAGCCGCCGCACATCCCACACCGCCTGCGCGGTCCCGTGGACGTCGTCGAGCACGTTCTCGCCCGGGAAAACCGCACCCTTGGGCAGCCGTCGGGCGCGCGGGCCGTGCATGGGCAGCACCGGCAGGATGACGTTGAGCCCGAAATCCTCATGCAGGTGCCAGGCCCGGAACAGGGTCAGATCGAGTTCGGCCCGACCCATCTCGGTGCCGTGAACGCAGACCATCCAGGGGCGTGGTTCCCCGTCCTCGTGGCGCAGCATCAGCGCGTAGTCGCGGTTGTTGGCGGTGTAGCTCATCCAGCGATCGGCGCCCGGTTCGCCCTCGTGCGGCGCATAGCCACTCTCGAAGGTGATCCGCTGATGGGTTCGCTTGCGACTTGTGAATGACCTGACAGACACGTCGGTCGGGGTGGGCGGCGCGGTGAAGAAGTCCTGCGGCTTTTCCAGCCACCCGCGGTCGCCGTAGAAATCGACCGCCTCGACGACCTCGCGGTTGATCTTTTCGTAGGCGGCCGGATCGCTCAACGGGCGCCGCCAGAGCAGCCCGACGAGGACCAACTCGTCGCGGAGGGCGTGGGTCGCCAGCGACAGGGTGGGGCGTGCGGTCGGCAGTTCGCTCTTTGCGCCGCCGAGGTAGGCGCTCCAGGAACGCGCGTAATAGCCGCCCGCTTTGGCCACCGAACCCGTCAACGGTCCGACGATTTTGGCGACAGGGTTACGGGCAGCCGGGGACTTACCGTTCCCGGGGCTGGGGTCCGGAGCGGTCACGACTCCGACGGTAACAAACGGCCTGTGCAGCGGAAGGGTCCTAGGACCCCAAGTCGACACCGCACGCTGCACAAACACGGCGGCCCCGGGATGTTGGCATCCCGGGGCCGCCGCGTTGCAGTGCCCTAGAAGGCCGCTTCGTCGAGCTCCATGACCTCGTTGTCCAGCGCCTCGATCACCGCACGGGTGCCGCTGAGCAGGGGCAGGAAGTTCGTCGCGAAGAACGATGCGGTCGCGATCTTGCCCTCGTAGAAGGACCGGTCGGCGCCGGTGGCTCCCGCGTCCAGAGCGGCCATCGCCACCGTGGACTGGCGCAGCAGCAACCAGCCCATGACCAGATCGCCGACGCTCATCAGGAACCGGACCGAACCCAGGCCCACCTTGTAGATGCTCTTGGGGTCCTCCTGAGCGGCCATCAGGTAGCCGGTCAGCGTGGCGGCCATCCCCTGGACGTCTTCCAGAGCCTTGGCCAGCAGCGCCCGCTCGGTCTTGAGCCGGCCGTTGCCGGACTCGTTCT
>CAZRFC010000368.1:0-4429 GCA_964598975.1 uncultured Mycobacterium sp.
GTGCGCTGGTCGGGATGCTGACTATCTACCTAATTCCCTTACCGGCACGGGCGGAAAACCCGGTTATAAACCCTGAAAACGATACAGCAGATGACTGGGATTCTGAGTTTTGGGTAGATTTTGGCACTTACTTTGTAATGGCAAACCGTGACGAAGAGTGGCGCAAATATCTGCCCAAGTGGTCTCGCGGCGGGTACGTTTACGTCATTCGAGATATTGAAATCTCCGGGTTTTGCAAAATTGGGCGAACCAATGAACCAGCCAGTCGCATTGGCCACTTTGATACTATGCTCCCATTTCGGACACACGTTATTCACATTATTCCTTGCGCGGACTGTATCCGTACCGAAGCAGTACTCCACCGGCGCTTTGCTGACAAGCGCAAACGTGGTGAGTGGTTTGCGCTTGCCGACGAAGACATTCAATGGATTGAACAAATTCAACAGGCATAACAGGTGACGCAAAAATGACCAAATGGAAAAAGCTTGAGCCACAGGGCGATAAGTGTGAGGTGCAGATCGTGGCGCAGTCCGGCAACGCGGCGGTCATGCTTGCCCGACTGCGGGCAGCGTTCCCGCTGCTGACAATTGTTTACACGCGTAAGTCCGGCAAGCGGGCGGCGGTAGTCATTCAGTGCGAGGTGAAATTGTGAATCTCGCTCAGGAATTACAACTGCGACGGCGGTTGTTTGAACTCAGAGCCGATGAAGTGGCGTGGTTTGTCACGCCAGACGGCGCGCGTTGGACAGTCGGACGCGATCACTACCGCTTTCACGTGTGCCTTCCCAGTGGCAAAGTGCGGGGCTTGCCCGGACGCCAGCAGATACTCCGTAATGAATTTCGCATCCGGCGCACTGTATCGGAGATTCTACTCATGGCTTATCGTGACCCGGCGCTTGTGCCGGAACTGGATTATCCGAACGTGGTACGGGTTGGCGCGCGATACGCCGCCTGTTACCTCAAAAACAGTTGCAGCGCCGCACCAGTAGTAGCTTACGGCGCAACACCGTTGGAAGCCTACGAAGGTTGGGAAGATTGGTTTGATTTTAATCAGCAAACCGGCTGGTTATACGAGTTGCGCGGCGCGTAAGCCGCAGAGGGAGCGCAGCATGTCCGACTTTCCCTGTCAGGCCGCCCGCAACGCCGGGCGCTCAACGATTGCTATCAAAACCGCGCTGCGCTCCATCGGCGCAGACGGCGCGCAGGCGGCCTCGTGCCGCCCGCGCCATGTCGAAAACGAGGCCATGCGTGCTATTGCCGCGCAGGCCGACGCCAGCGAACTGCGCGCGCTGCATATCCGACTGATGGAACTGGAACGGATTGCCACGCAGCCGGAGCGGTATCCGCACGAACGCCGCCGTCCGGTACGCCCGCTGTACGGCAATTCGTGCTGGCGCAGGATTGGCGGGCAGCTTGGCCTATCGTGGCGCGAAGTCAAGTCATGGCTGGAAGACATAGACACCGTGCTGGCGGCGCGCATTCTCCAGGGTTTGGAGGGATGTGGTTCGGGAGGCGTATTACGTAAGTCTGAATGTAGTATGAATTAAGACGGTTGTGCTTGACACAATTCTAGTAACGCGCTATTCTGTATACTAGAACACATGGTCTGAAAGCGCCGTTCTACCTCCCGACGGCGCTTTTTGATTCACGTGCCGCGCCGGGCGTTTTCATTTCGGTTCTTCTCGCACACCGCCCGGCGCACCCTGTCCCGCGCGGGTAGCCGCCGCTGGCTGAATGCCAGCGCCGTAGCCGGTTCAACTCCGGTTGCGGGCAACCTCAGTCACACGCCAGACAACAGGAGAAACCACAATGGCCGTTCAACTCAGTGTTGCCGTCCGTAATGCCAAACTTGACGCAATCGAATCCACCATCGGCACGGCGGCGGTGTTGAAGATTTTCACCGGCGCGCAACCGGCCAACTGCGCCGCCGCCAACAGCGGCACAGAACTCGTGAGCATCACGCTGCCGTCCGACTGGATGGCCGCCGCGTCCTCAGGCAGCAAAGCCAAATCCGGCGCGTGGTCTGCGACCGCCAGCGGCGCGGGCACGGCGGCGCATTACCGACTGTATGCCAGTGACGGCACAACCTGCCATTCGCAAGGTTCGGTCACGGCTACCGGCGGCGGCGGCGATTTGACACTGGACAATACCAGCATCGCCAGCGGCCAGACGGTGACGATCAGCACGTTTAGTTGGACAGAAGGCAACGCCTAACATGAAGCGGCTGACGCTTGTTCTGCTGGTGTTGCTGTTCGTGGTGCAGGTTCGCGCGCAGCCGCCGCTGCGTATCGGCATTATTGGCGATAGCAGCAGTGACGAGTATCGCGGTACGGACAATCGCGGCGGCGCGTATGCCAGCGTCACCTTTAATTGGCTGGAACTGCTGGTACGCTATCGCGCTGTAGACGCGGGCGTGTGGGGCAGCTACAGCGAACCGCGCCGCGTCGGGTACGCGAACAACTGGTCGCGCACGGCGGCAACAACCGCGACCATGCTCAGTACCGGCCAACATACCGGCTTAGCCGCGCAGGTAGACGCGGGCGCGATTGACGCGGTGATTGTCTGGATTGGCTCAAACGACTTCGCGCCGTATAACGGCAATTACCTCAGCATCTACAATGGCACAATTGCAGGCGCGGCGCTGGACGCAAAAATCGCGGCGCTGGTAGACCGGGTGACGCTGGCGCTGAATACGGTACGCCGGACACGGCCTGTCCCAGTGGTAATCGTTACGATTGGCGATTGGAATAATAGTCCGCTTATCCTGAATAATTCCGCCTACAGTGACCCAACCAAGCGGGCGCGGGTAACGGCGGCTATTCAGTCCACCAATCAACACTTACGTCTGCTGGCGGCGCAAAATGGCGCGGCAGTGTTTGATACCGATGCTTTTACGGCGGCGCTGCTGCCGCGTGTTGTCAACGGTTATCTGGCGGTTGGCAGTGAGCAAATCCGGTTGTTTGGCGTGGGCGATGAACCGCACAATGGCCTGCTCGGTGACAGCATCCATGCGGGTACAATCATGAATGGCCTGCTGGCGAACGAAGTGATTGCCGCGCTGAATACCGTCAGCCCGTACCCGCTGCTTCCCTTCAGCGATAGTGAATTGCTGCAAGCGGCAGGGCTGGCAGCGCCCACACCAACCAATTTACCGCCAACGGCCACATGGTACGCGCCGCCCACACTCACACCTAGTCTTACACCGTCACCCATGCCGCAGCCAACGGCCACGAACATGCCGCCACCAACGGATGTGCCCACGCCTACCGCTACGCTGGCCTGGACAAACTTAATGGCACTGCCAGTACGCAGCGGCGCGGATGATGTCAACGAGGATGGCAGCACGTTCACGGCCAGCAGTCCGGCGGTTTGGCTTGGCAACGGCGGCGGCACAAGCTGGACAGGCTGGCGCTTCACCGGCGTTACCATCCCGGCGGGTGTCACCATCGTATCGGCGCATGTGGACGTGTACGTACCCGCCGATGTCTGGATTGCTATGTCATTTCAGATGGCGGGTGAAGCCGCCGATAACAGCGCGGCATTTAGTGCCAGCAGCAGGCCGTCGCAGCGCGCGCTAACAGCGGCGCGGGTGAACCATACGTCAAGCGTCAAGTGGGCGGCGAACAACTGGTACTCGCTGAATGACATCACGCCGATTGTGCAAGAAATTCTGGCGCGTCCCGGTTGGACAGGTGGTAACGCGCTTAGCATCATCGTGCGCGGCACAGGCAGCGCATGGGGGCGCAAGTACGTGCGCGCTTATGAAAGCGGCTGGCAGACGGCGGCACGGTTGGTGATTACCTACAGGTGAGACATGGCCTTCCCAACTACCAGCGTTTTAGATGACTTCAACCGCGCCAGCATCGGCGCGGGCTGGACGGGCATCTATAACGGCGTTGCGATTATCAGTTCTGATCTGGCGTATGCGCCGAACAGCGCTGATATTAGCTACTGGAACGCCGCCACCTATGCCGATTGTGAAGCTTATGTGGATGTGCCAACGCTGCCCGGCAACGGCGGTTATGTTTCAGTTCTGGCGCGGTTGAAAGACGTTGGTAGCGTTGCGACGTTTGACGGCTACGATGTGGTAGCCGTCGTTAACACGGGCGGCGCGGATACGTTCAGGATTGAACGTATTACCAACGGCGCGGGCACAACTCTCGCCAGCAGCACCAGCTATGAACTGGCAGCGGGTGACGCGATTGGCATTGAACTTGTCGGCACGGCGATCAAGATGTTTCATCGGGTATCTGGCGTGTGGTATGAACGCCTGAGTACCACTGACAGCACGTACACGGCGGCGGGGTATCTCGGTCTGGGTATTGTCAGCACGTCCGCCCGTTGTGACAATTTCGGCGGCGGCGCGCTGTCAGCAGCAGCAACATCGTTCGCCCGGCAAGCGTTCCCACGTTCTTTATCCGGCCTGATTG
>CAZRFC010000369.1:0-4429 GCA_964598975.1 uncultured Mycobacterium sp.
CGAGGTGGAGCGCGACCTGGCGCATGCTCGCGTAGACCGCGCCGCGCGGGTTGACCCCGTCGACGAGCACGTCGATCGCGGTCGGCGCGAGCACGCGTGCAGCCACGACCGGTGCGGCCTGCCCCTCGGCCGCCGCGAAGTCGACGAGGTACCCGACGCGGGTCGCCGCCGCCGCCGACATCGCGCCGAGGATCAGCGCCTCGTACTGCTCCGCGAAGTCGTCGACCTGTTCCGGCGTCACCGAACGGGCGTACTCGCGCAGCATCGCCGCGGCGATCTCACCGCACCGCTCGGCGATCACCTCGAGGGCGTACTGCTGCTGCAGGCTCAACGCCCGTCCGACGTCGCTGGGCACTACGCCGCCGCGCCCTGCGCTGCCGGCTGGGTCGGCGCGGCACTGGCCTGCTCCGCCTGCCGCTGCTGGCCGGTCTGGATGACGAGGTTGCGGAACGCCTGCGACATCGCCATCTTGCGCCACTCGCGGATCTGCTGCGGCGTCGCGCCGGCCTCCGCCCACAGCGCCTCCTCGGGAACGCCGACCGACTTGAGCTTCGTGAGGTAGTCGCCGACCGCAGCGTCGGAGCGGACCCGCGGGTCCTTCCAGAGGACTTCCATGTCCATGAACTGCCCGGGCTCCGCGCCCTGCATCTGCAGGGCGATCCGCATGGCGTCCTCGAACGACTCACCGAACGTGCGCTGCCGCTTCCCGACCTTCGCGACGAGGCTCGACTCCATCGCGGACAGCGCCTCCGCCGACGGCGGTACCGCCAGGTTGGCCGACAGGCTGAACAGGGGGGTGTCGGTCGCGACTGCCATCTCCTCGACGAAGCCGCGGATCGACGAGTGGTACCCGTCCAGGCGGGACTCCATGAACTGCCCGAACTTCGCCTCCGGGTTCTCGTCGACCATGACCGAGTCCGGACCGGACTTCCACGGACGCTTGCGAGTCCCGTCCGGGTTGCGCTCCACCTCAACGCCGGTCGCCCACTTACCCGGGAAGGCGACAGTCTCGCCGGCGACCATGAGGTTCAGGAGCGTCTGGTTGATGCGCGCCTGCGGGCGCAGTCCGGCCGCCATCTCGGTCGTCCACCGCTTGCGAAGGTCGAGCGAGTTGGGCACAGGCACGATCGGCACGACGCCATAAGGGTTGTCGACGATGTCGACCGCGAGCTGGTTCGGGTACGAGAGCGAGTCGATGGACCGCGCCGTGAACCGCGCGATGTAGTCAGGCAGATAGAGCTCGACGAACAGCTCGTCCGACTCCTCGTCGGGGAACACCTTGAGGGCCGCCGCGACCTTCCGCCGCGACCCGGGCTCGAGAATGTGAGTCACCTGCGAACCGTGCTCCGGCGCGAGCTGCGGGATCCCGTTCTCGTCGGGCCACACCGACAGATACGCGATGCCGCCGGACATCGCACCCGCGGTCAAGGCCGGCTGATCGGAGTCGAGGTAGGAGCGCTGCCACAGCTTCCACGCCGCGTCGTTCTCCGCGTCCGACCCGACGCGCAGTCCAGTGACGACGAGCCGGTCAGCGGGAGCGTCGACGACCTTCGCGACGTAGTTGGAGCGACTCATCTCCTGGAAATACTGGAACAACGCGCGATCGGACGCGTTCGCCGTCGGCAGGTCATGGTCGCCGTCGTACTGGCGGTCGTTCCAGCCGACGATGCGCGCCTGCTTGCGCATCTTGTCAGCGAGTCGAGCAACCCACCGCTGCGGCGACGCATCTTCGTTGGCGGCCATGGCGTCCTCCTAGTTGAACGAGTACGAGAGTCCGGAGCCGCGCTTGAGAGCGCCGGCCGCGATGGCGTCATTGCGGGCCTGGAACGCCAGGACGGCGGCCATGGCGAGGTCGATCTTGAGCGGCGAGCCGCGGCGCTCCTTCGAGATGACCCACAGCGGCACGTCGTCATCGCCGCGGAAGTTGGTCACCTGCTTGACCGCGTTGCCGATGTGCTCAGTGAAGTCGGCGTCGCCGTCATGACACAGGAGGCCGGCCTTGATCGCCTGCGCGAACGACGCACACGCCAGGCCGGTCTTCTTGTACTCCGTGGTGTCCCAGGTGATGACCTTCTTGTTGCCGAAAAGGCCGCGCCAGCGGTCCATTTCCGTCGTCCAGTAGTACGGGTCGCCGTACATCCGGAACACCTTGTAGCGACTGAACAGCTCCCGGATGATCTGGTCGACCTCCTTGACCGGAACCTCCCAGTCGTCGTCCTCGGCCCCGCCGGAGATCGCGTCCGCGCCCTTCTCCGGTCGCTTCCAGATGCCGGCCTTCCACAGGTAGCCCGTCTCGAGGTGGCAGGCGATGATCCCCGTCGTGTCGAACGTCCGCGCGCCGTCGAAGCCAATCGCGATCTTCTCCCGCGGCGGCAGGATCCCCACAACGCGCGACTCGCTGCCGTCGACGTCGACGCCGAGCCGGCCGACGAGCTCGGCCCACTTCACCGAATCGAACGCCTTGCCGGCGCCCGACCACTTCTGGTTGCACCAGACGCGGCGGTAGTACGGCTGATCCGTCTTCGGCTCGAACCAGTGCGCCACCAGACCGTCGATGTCGCCCGACCACGA
Organism: uncultured Mycobacterium sp.; assembly: GCA_964598975.1. GTDB lineage: Bacteria > Actinomycetota > Actinomycetes > Mycobacteriales > Mycobacteriaceae > Mycobacterium. The sequence continues at coordinate 2,572 of CAZRFC010000369.1, forward strand.
GATGCCCGGCCCCGACGCCTCGACGAGCGCCTCCCGGACCTGCTCCGGGGTGTCCATCGGCATCTCGGGCGGCGCGTAGCGGTACATGTAGAACAGCCGCGGGTCCGCGATCTCGCCCTTGTGGATCTCCTCCGCGTAGGCGTGGGTGTTCGACGCCACCGACTGCTCCGTCGGGTCGAACATCGTCGTGTGCTCGAGCGTCCAGGCGTCCGCCATCTGCCGCTTGAACGTGTTCTGCAGCATCGTCGTGTGAGCCTTCATGAGGCGCGGCGTCGTCATCCGGTGCGTCTCGTCGAAGTCCTGGAACGTCGTCCGGGCGCCGTCACGAGCGTTCGGGGCGCCCGTCAGCGGCTCCGCCTTGCCCGCCGGGCGGCCCTGCGCGTTGAACACGATGATGCGTTCCATCTGCACGTCCATGCAGTCCGCGACGTTGTTCTTCCCCTCGAGGAGGATCGTGCGCAGGACGTTCCAGCCCAGCTCGTCGGTCTGCTCGAGCGTGTACGCCACCATCGCCACGTACGGGTCGCGCACGCCGATGCCGACCGGCTCGCCGTACGCGTCGAAACCGTCGCAGCGCACCGGGGCGTCCGGGTGCAGCTCGCAGGCCGCGACGATCGCGCCCTTCTCGGTCTTCCCGAGGCCCTTTCGCATGTTGATGCCGCAGCGGTTGAACCGCCGACGGCCGGCGCCGCGCGAGCCTTGAGGGTGGATCTCGTACATCCGGTAGAGCTGCAGGCGGAACTCGTCCTCGATGACGTACGGCTCGCCGCGCTTGTCGCCCGGGCCGTAGACGAGGTTCTCCTCGATCCAGTCGCACACCTGCGGGCCGAGCGTCGGCCAGGGCTCGGCGTCCATCTGCGGGACCATGAGCAGCGCCATCGCTAGCTCACCACCAGACGAAGCCGCGGATCCTCTGGTCGCTCACGCGGGGGAGCCACCTCGCCCGGACCCTCCGGGTCGGCGTCGGCATCGCGACCCTGGTTGCGTGCGTCGTTGCGATCCTGCGACCAGTCGATCTCCCACTGCAGCGAGCGACGCGGCATCGGCGTCATGCCGTAGTCCTTCTCGATCATGCGCAGCTCGGCCGAGAGCTTCACCATGCGATCGACGAGCCCCTCGTCCGTCGCCCGCTCGAGGGAGTCCTTGAGGATCGCGTACCGCAAGATGATGTGGAACTCGCTGTCGGTGTCGACCTGCGTCGCCATCGGAGACGACCAGAACGAGGCCCACCAGTCCCGCGTCGACTGACGCCACCGCCGGCGGCCGCCCGGACTGGGGGGCAGGTCCGGGATGATCGGATCGGTCGGCCGCTTGAGTACGGCGTTCGTCGACGTCTTGTTCCGGCGAGCACGCGCCGCCGGATCCTTCGGTGCGGGGCCTGGCACGTCAGCCCGCCCGTCTCTCGGCGCGCGCCGCCCGTGCAGCCGCGGTCTTCGCCTTGTGATGCGGCGTGCACAGCAGGCGAAGATTGTCGAGCTCCCACGATCCGCCGTCGGCCACCTCGACGATGTGATCGACCTCGTCACCCTTGCGACGACACCCCGGCCATCGGCACCTGCCCTTGTCGCGGTGACGGACCTGGCCCACACGCTTCGGCCAGTCCGCCGGCCGCTCGAGGTTGCGACGTGACGTGTTCGACCACGGCTTCCGCTTGTGCCGATCGCAGCGCTGACCAAGGGGCACCAGCTCGGGGCACCCCGCCGCTGGGCAGACCGTCAGGCGCGGCACCGACCCCTCCTGAGCACTCGTGACCATTTCTGTCCAGGAGGATTACACAAATACATCTCCCCTCGGTGGGGGTGAGCGGCGGCGGGGGGCCGGGCGAAAGCCTCGGAACCCGTACACAGCGCGCGGAGCC
>CAZRFC010000370.1:0-4394 GCA_964598975.1 uncultured Mycobacterium sp.
GGCCGCTGCCGAACCGGTCGAACAGCATCGTCGGGTGGAACTGGATGAACTCGATGTCGGTGACGCCGACCCCGGCCCACAGGGCCAGCGCCACGCCGTCACCGGTGGAGCCCTCGGGGTTGGTGGTGGCGCTGTAGAGATGGCCGAGGCCGCCGGTGGCCAGGATCACCGAGGGCGCGTGGATCACCCCGAGGCCGTCGGCGTTGCGCACCAGCACCCCGGTGACCGCCGATGCCCCAGAAAGATCAGCTGAGTGCAGCACCTGAAGGGCGACGTGGTTGCGCCGGACGTCGAGGTTGGACGCGGCATAATCCAACGCCCGTTGGACCTCGGCGCCGGTGGCGTCCCCGCCGGCGTGCATGATGCGCCGCCTCGAGTGACCGCCCTCGCGGGTCAGTGCCCACTGCCCCGGCGCGCTCTCGTCGAAGCGGGCGCCGTCGGCGATCAGGTCGGACACCGCCCGGTAGCCGTCGGCGACGATCGACCGCACGGCCTGCGGGTCGCACAGCCCGGCCCCGGCCGCCAGGGTGTCGGCGACATGGGACTCGACGGTGTCGTCGGTGAACGGCAGCACCACCGCGATCCCGCCCTGGGCGTAGAAGGTGGCGGTGTCATCCGCCTTGCTCAAAATGACGGTGCGCGAACCGCGTCGGTGCGCGGCCAGACCGGCGGCGAGTCCCGCCACGCCGGTGCCGACGACGACGACGTCCGCGCGCTGCTGCCAGTCCAGCCCGCGGTAGCCCGCGCCGCAGGCCGCCGCAGCGCGGCTCATTCCCCGCCGCCCGGTGTGCCGATCTCGATCATTCGCTGCACGCTTGCCCGCGCCCGGTCGGCGGTCTCGCGGTCGACGTCGACCTCATCGGCCCCGTCGACCAGGCAGCGCAGCAGCGCCGCCGGGGTGATCATTTTCATATAGCGGCACGACGCCCGGTCGTTGACGGCCTGGAAGTCGATCCCCGGTGCGGCCCTGCGCAACTGGTGCAGCATGCCAACCTCGGTCGCCACCAGGACCTGGCGGGCATCGGAGGCCCGGGCGGCGTCGAGCATGCCGCCGGTGGACAGGATCTTCACCCGGTCGGCCGGGAAGGCGCCCTCACCGGCGAGGTACAACGCCGATGTGGCGCAGCCGCATTCGGGGTGGACATACAGTTCGGCATCCGGATGGCTGCGCGCCTGGGCAGCCAGTTCATCGCCGTTGATGCCGGCGTGCACGTGACATTCGCCAGCCCAGATGTGCAGGTTCTGCCGGCCGGTCATCCGACGGACGTGGGCGCCGAGGAATTGGTCCGGGCAGAACAGCACCTCCCGGTCGGCCGGTATGGAGTCGACCACCTCGACGGCGTTGGACGAGGTGCAGCAGATGTCGGTCAGTGCCTTCACCGCGGCAGTGGTGTTGACGTAGGACACGACTACGGCATCCGGGTATTCGGATTTCCAGGCTGCCAGTTCGCCGGCGGTGATCGAGTCCGCCAGTGAGCACCCCGCCCGCTGATCGGGAATCAGAACGGTCTTGTCGGGGCTGAGGATCTTGGCGGTTTCGGCCATGAAGTGCACGCCGCAGAACACGATGGTGTCCTCGGGAGCCTCGGCGGCGATGCGGGACAGCGCCAGCGAATCCCCAACGTGATCGGCGACGTCCTGAATGGCCGGCAACTGATAGTTGTGTGCCAGGATCGTCGCGTTTCGCAGGGTGGCCAGTCGGCGGACCTCCGCCGCCCACTCGGCATCACCGTCCACCCCGGCGTAGCCGCCCGGGCCGTCGACGATGCGGTCGGCCAGCACACTCACCATGGCGTCGGTCGAATTAACGACGGTCATCGCCGCCTCCTGTCAGGTCGGAGGTTTTCGATCTATGATCGAAAACATGAGTCATACTAGCACTCAACACGAGGTACTGGCCGTCGTATTCCAGGTGCGTGGCCTCGACTCCGGCAAACCCGAGTTGAACGTGCTCTTGTGGCAGCGGGCCTTGGCGCCTGAACGCGGCAAATGGTCCCTCCCCGGTGGTCAGGTACGCGAGGACGAAGACCTCCCCGGTTCGGTGCGTCGCCAACTCGCCGAGAAGGTCGACCTGCGCGAAGTGGCACACCTGGAGCAACTAGCCGTGTTCTCCGACCCGCAACGGGTGCCTGGCGCCCGGGTGATCGCCTCTGCGTTCCTGGGCTTGGTGCCCTCCCCCGCCACGCCGGCCCTGCCGCCCGACACCCGCTGGCATCCGGTCCGAGACTTGCCACCGATGGCTTTTGACCACGGCCCGATGGTGGCCTACGCCCGGTCCCGGTTGGTCGCCAAGTTGTCCTACACGAATATCGGGTTTGCGCTGGCGCCAAGGGAGTTCGCGCTGTCGACATTGCGTGACATCTATGGTGCGGCGCTTGGCTATCAGGTGGACGCCACCAACCTGCAACGGGTACTGGCCCGCCGCGGGGTGATCACCCGCACCGGCACCACCGCCCACCCGGGCCGAAGTGGCGGCCGACCCGCGGCGCTCTACCGGTTCACCGATTCCCGCCTGCGGGTCACCGACGAGTTCGCAGCGCTGAGTCCACCAAGTGCACCGCACTGAGACCACCAGGCACGCCGACTGGATTCTTAGACCCTTCTTAAGGTATGAATGGTGCGATGACGAGCGCGGACGGGGCGGTCAGTCCCGAGTGGATCGGCCGAGCACCGCATTACGACATTCAGCGCGGGACCCGGCCGGTCCTGCCGTCGAAAGACCCGTTCTACGAGCCCCCGCCCGGGTTCCAGCACGCCGCACCCGGAACAGTGCTGCGCTCCCGTGACGTGCAACTCGGCTTCCTTGGCCTGATTCCGCAGAAGGTGCGGGCAACTCAGTTGCTCTACCGCACCACCGACCGTCACGGCGAGCCGGAGGCCACCGTCACCACGGTGCTGGTGCCGGCCAGACACACTCACAGCCAACCCCGCCACGTCGTTTCCTACCAGTGCGCCATCGACGCCGTCTCCTCGCGGTGCTTTCCGTCCTACGCCCTTCGCCGCCGCGCCAAGGCCGTCGGTTCGCTGGCCCAGTTGGAATACCTGCTGATAGCTGCCGCCGTCGCCGAGGGCTGGGTGGTCTCGGTCCCCGACCATGAGGGTCCCGACGGCATGTGGGGAACGCCGCACGAGCCGGGTTACCGGGTGCTCGACGGCCTGCGCGCCACCCTGAATTTCGAACGGTTCGGCATAGCGCCGGACAGCAAGGTCGGACTCTGGGGCTACTCAGGCGGCGGCCTCGCCAGCGCCTGGGCCGCGGAAGTGCACAACGACTACGCGCCCGAGCTCAATATCGTCGGCGCGGTACTGGGTTCGCCGGTCGGCAACCTGGGCAACACCTTCCGCCGACTCAACGGTTCGAAATTCTCCGGGCTGCCCGCCCTGGTGATCTCGGCGCTGGCCAAGACTTATCCGGGCCTCGAACGGGTGGTCGCCGAGCATGCCACCGAAGAAGGCCGCGCGACCCTAAAGCGGCTGGAGCGGATGACCACTCTCGAGGCGATCATCCGGATGTTCCGGGCCGATATGGACGATCTGGTACATCCGCCGCTGGAGCAGGTGTTGGCCATGTCGGAGGTGCAGGAGGTCTTCGACGCCATCCGGCTCGGCCGGACGGTGCCCACGCCGCCGGTGCTGCTGGTGCAGGCCGTGCACGACTCGGTGATCCACATCGACGACATCGACGAACTGGCGCATCTCTACACCGAGGGCGGCGCCCAGATCACCTACCACCGAGACATGTTCAGCGAGCACATGTTGCTGCACCCGATGTCGGCTCCGATGACGCTGCGCTGGCTCACCGACCGCTTCGCCGGCCGGCCGCTGGACGCCCACATCATCCGGACCACATGGCCGACGCTGTTCAACCCGATCACCTATCCGGGCATGTGGCGGCTGGGCGGCATCGTCGCCCGGGTCATGGTCGGTGGGCGGGTTCCGTTCCGTCCGCTGTAACGGGGCCGGCCATCGCCGTGCCGCCCGGCCAGGTCTGCGGTGGCAGCAGGTGTCGGTCGGCGACAGGTGGCCATCCGCCGAGGTCGTCCCGGGGGCTTGCGACCGCGAGAAATGCGTAGGCCAATGCCGCTACCGCAGCCGGAAGCAGCAGTGCGACCGCGATCTGCAACGGGTGGTGCCCCGGAAAAACCGATGCCGCCTCGGTGAAGTAGGCCACCCGGTTCTCCGGGCTCAACTCGACGTTGCGGTTCGGTGTGCCGTAGCGCCAGTGCGCCAGTGCCGTGCCGGTTCCCGCGGCGGCCCCCGCCGCGACCACCTGTCCGATCCACAGCGCCGCGGCGAGCACCGGTCCGCGGTGTGCCCGCCACTGCCACACCGCCACTGCCGAGACGATGGCCAGGAAGGTCACCAGCCCGACCATGATGGCTACCGCGACGAAC
>CAZRFC010000371.1:0-4380 GCA_964598975.1 uncultured Mycobacterium sp.
TCGAGCTCAGGTGCGTCTTGACGGTCTCCTCCCCGATCACCAGCTTGGCGGCGATACCGCGGTTGGACAGCCCGGTGACCACCAGCGACAGGATCTCGCTCTCCCGCTGGGTCAACCCCTGCCGCGCGCCCGGCCAGAACTGGTCGCTCTGCAGCCGGGCGGCGGTCTCGGCCGCCCGCGCGGCCATACCGGCGTCGATGGCCGTGGAGCCGGCGTGCACACCCTCGAGCTGGCGGACCAGTTCGTCGCTGCCGATGCCCTTGAGCAGGTAGCCCGAGGCTCCCACCCGCATCGCCTGGAACAGGTACTGCTCGTCGTCGTAGACCGACAGCAGGATCACCTTGCGGCCGGGATGGCGTTCCCGGATCTCGCGGCACAGGTCCAGTCCGCTGACACCCTGCATGCGCACATCGCAGAGCACGATGTCGGGGTCGAGTTCGTCGATCACCGACATGGCCTTCTCGGCCCCCACCGCCTCCCCCACCACCGCGACACGCTCGGCGAACGGCGCCAGCATCGCCTTGAGACCCTCGATGACCATCTCGTGGTCGTCGACGAGCACCACCCGCACCGGCATGGCCCTAACGGTAATTGGCAGGCATGCCGCGCATCGAGAGTGCACCAGGATCGAGAATTTCGCGGATTCGTCGATCTGTATGCACTTTCGGCCCGCTCCCCCGGAATCCCCCCGCCCGGCTCCCCTGATCGGGGGATGAATGCCGCCCCGCGCCGCCAGATACTCGAGGCATGGCAACGATGAGCACTTCTTTCTGGTGGGACCGCGCCGGCCGCGCCCCCATCGGGGTTCCCGGCCTGGAAGCTGTGATCTTCTCGCTCGACGGGGTGTTGACCGACGCCCGGGCCGACCATGATCTCTTCGCGAGGCTGGTCTGGGATCTGCATTGCGCCGGCATCCGCGTCGCGGTGGCGACCGCCCACCGAGGGATGGCCGTGCATCGGTCGGTGCGGGAACTGCTCGGTGACGGTGCCGTCGAGTTGGTGGTCACCGGCGACGATGTCGAGAGCCCGAGTGAGATCTACCGCCACGCACTGTGGGAACTCGGTGTGCGAGCCGATCACGCACTGGCCGTTGAGGACTCGAGCCTGGGACTGCGCGCCGCTCTAAGTGCAGGACTGGCCAGCGTCGTGGTCACTACCGAGCGCACCCGCGACGACGACTTCACCGGCGCGCTGGCGGTGTTCGCCGGCTACGACGGGCCCGAATCGCTGTCGGTGCACGGTTGCCGGCGGCTACGGGACCGTTGGGTCATCGCAGAGCGTTCACGAGCGCTGAGCGCCTGAAGTCAGAGCACCGACAGCGGGATCACCTCGGCCGGGGTTGCGGCTACCACCGGACCCCGCTGGATATCGGTCCACGCATCCAGCGTCCAGTGACCTTCGGCAGGCTTGATCACCTGAAAGATGTCGCTCACTTGCCACTTGTCCCAGTGCGTGATGGTCACACTCGACGACTTGCCGCCGGCACCGGTCACCGAGAACACGGCGGTGTCGGTGGAGGAATCGGTGCTGAAGTACCTTTCGCCCGGATCACCGGGCAGATCGAAAACCACGGTGTCGCGGCCGGACTGCAGGGAGCCGTCAATCAGCAGCGAGACGTCGTAGCCGCTGATGCTGTACGCGTCGCTTCCCTGGCCACCGTCGGCGGCGTAGGAACCGGCCTTGCTGAAAACGAAGAGGTCGTTTCCGTTTCGGCCGGCGTCGCTGCTGTTGACGAAGAAGTCGTTGCGGGCGTCGCTGCCACTGCCCGCGCCGGTCGGCGTCAGTTGCGGTGAGTCACCCGATAGTTTGTTGGGGTTCTTCAGAAGTCGTTCGTTGCCGACCAGGCGGACGAGGGATTCCCGGTAGCCGCCCATCGGGTGGGTACCGCCCGGCACAAAACGGGTCAGCAGCGAGGTGTAGGACGCGTGCACATCGTTGTCGAGATTGACCTGCAGGACGGTGCCCGGGTCTCGGGAGCCGAGTTGGGCGACGATGTCACCGGGGTACGGCGGCAACCACGAGGTGTTCGCGTGTTCGAACTGGAAAACCCGGGTGCCGAAGTTGATACCCGCGATCCCGGTGAGGTCCGGCAGCTTCTTGTCGTCGACGATCATCGCGCCGATCGTCGTCGGCAGCAGCGCCAACGCCGCCAAGAATCCGGAACCCGCCGCGAGGACGGCGAAGGCAGTCGCCTCGACTGTGCCGGGTTTGACGGGTTCGATCAGGATGCTGGGGGCGCCGAAGGTGTAGACCGACGTCGCGGCCAGCAGCGCGGTTCTGATCTCGGGCGACCAACCCCCCACGTCGTCCAGAACGCGTTGGCCCGCGCGCAAGACATCGCCGGTATCCGGCCAGAGGTTCCCCTGCGGTGCCAGCAGGTCGGCGAAGGCCATCATCGCGGAGGCACCGCCGAGGCTGTGGCCGGTGATGATCAGCTGGGTCTTCTGTTGCTCGTTCTGCGCCGAGAGCAGTTGTCCCACCACCTCCGACATCAGCGGCTCGAGGCTGGCGTAGTACCGCGACCACCCGTACTGGCTGGCGTTGACGACCCAGTCGGCGGGTTCCTGCCACGGCATGTTGGAACCTTCGAAGGCGACGATGAACTGCGCTGTCCCGTCGGCGGCGATCCGCTTGCCGGCGAAGGCGTAACTCTGCATGGACCAACCGTCGCGGACGCCGAAGCCTCCTGCGGACGGCGAGTAGCCGTCCGGCCCCAGGGCTGGGCCGCTGATTCCGATCCCCTCCCACCCCGTCGCCTCCACCAGGGCGCTGAAGTCCGCGTCGTTGCGGTGGTTGTAGGCGAGATCGGAGAACACGCTGGCCAGCAGGGCATCCCCGTAGGCGAAGTTGGGATTGACGTCGATCTTGACGCGGTCGTCGTCGATGATGGTCGCCGTCCCCGACGCCAGGCGCACCGAGGTCATCACGTCGGGAGCGATCGCCGACGCGCGACCGGCCGCGGCAGACGACGGGTCGCCCCTCGTCCAGGTGGCGAAGACCTCCAGATCGAACGTCTCGGACACCTCCGAGTCCTGGTCGTCGGACGCCACGATGATCACGTGTTTTGACGTCTGTCCCGGCTCGAAGGTCAGGAATCCGGTCGCGGTTTGGTAGTCGACACCCGCGGTGGCGCGCGCGGCCAATTCGGCAGGCTCGGTCCACGGGTGGCTCGGAGAGCTGTCGGTGGAGAAGCCGACAGTCACCGTGGAGGAGTAGGCCTTGTCCAGTGTCACCGTGAAGACGGCCTCGTTGATGTCCTCGTCGACCACCGGATTGCTTACCGAAACCTTCGGAATGGTCGGCACCTTTGGAAACAGGGTGCGGCGGACCAAAAGCAATGCGCCGGAAAGCAAGTCGGTGACGGGCCCGTCCGGCAATCCGGAGAGCCAGTCCCCCGCGCCGTCGAGCGCTCTCGCCACCCGGACGATGGCGGTGACCACCTGGGTCGCCGCCGGCACCTGGGCCTTCACCGCGACAGGGGAACCGACGGCGGACGCGGCGACCGGAGTTGCGACGCCGGTGACTTCCGCGGCGGCAACAGTGGCCCCACCTGCGACGGCACCGCCAGGCCGGGGAGTTGCCACCGCACTGCGCACCGGAATTTGCACACCGGTTTCGGCGCGGGTCGCAGCCGCTTCGGGGACGACCGGGTCGACAGTCACCCGACGCTTGCTGCCGGGGTCGCGACCAGACACCGCTTTCACCCCGCCGGGACGTACGTCCTCAGCCGCGGCGGGCTGCGGTGCCGACCGGGCGGTTCGGGTGCCGCGGACGCCCGGGGTATTGGCCGAGGGCCTCGATTGGCCCGCCGCGACATTCCTCTGGTGCGAATCCCCGTTCCCGGCCGAAGCCGCCGGGGAATCGCCGTCACCGGTGTCGGCCACCGCCAGGCCCTGCGGCCCCGACAGTGAAACTCCCAGCGCGAAGACCGCCGCTCCAACCCGTGCAGTGGTTTTACCCACAGCGCATCACCCCGTTAAGTGTTGAGCAGATGGCCGCTCGATCCGGGGAGCGTAAATCCGGCGAGGGCCCAGATGTCGCAGTTCCGACCGACGCCGGGCGAAACAAAACAAATATCTGTTCTGTTTAGTGCGGGCGGGCCTATCCGTCCTGGCCGCAGGCCTTCAAGACCAGTTCGCGCACGCGGGCGGCGTCCGCCTGGCCCTTGGTTGCTTTCATCACCGCGCCGACGACGGCGCCAGCGGCCTGGACCTTGCCGCTGCGGATCTTCTCGGCAATGTCGGGGCTGGCGGCCAGTGCCTCGTCGACGGCGGCCTGGATCAGCGAATCGTCGCGAACCAGCGCCAGGCCCCGGTCGGCCATGACCTGCTCGGGTTCGCCCTCACCGGCCAGCACCCCCTCGACGACCTGGCGGGCCAG
>CAZRFC010000372.1:0-4357 GCA_964598975.1 uncultured Mycobacterium sp.
TCGGCTGGATGGGCGGCTGGGGCATCATCGCCGCCGACGTGATCGTGATGGCCAACCTGGCCCAGATCGCGGGCTCCTACTCGTTCACCCTCTTCGGCCTGTCCGACCTCGCCGAGAGCACCTTCGCCTCGACCGTGGCCGGCGTCATCTGGATCGTCGTCATGACCTACATCTGCTACCGCGGCATCGAGGTGTCGGCGCGATTGCAGTACGCGCTGTTGGGAATCGAGCTCGTCATCCTCGTCGCGTTCGCGTCGGTGGCGCTGTTCAAGGTCTACACCGGCAACGCCGAGCCCTACTCGATCAAGCCGTCCCTGGACTGGTTCTGGCCTGCCGGACTGGACTTCTCCACCGTGATCGCGCCGGCCCTGCTGACCGCCCTGTTCATCTACTGGGGTTGGGACACCGCCGTAGCGTGCAACGAGGAGTCCGACGACCCGGGGACCACACCCGGCCGGGCCGCGGTCATCTCGACCTTCCTGTTGCTGGCCACCTACGCCACGGTGGCGGTGGCCACCATCGCCTTCGCCGGTGTCGGCCAGGAGGGCGTCGGACTGGGCAACCAAGACAACGCCGACGACGTGTTCGCGGCCGTCGGACACGACCTGTTCGGCGACAGCTTCCTGGGCCAGATCGGACTGATGCTGCTGGCCGCTTCGATCCTGACCTCGGCCTCGGCGTCGACCCAGACGACGATCCTCCCGACGGCGCGCACCACCCTGTCGATGGGCGTCTACAAGGCCCTGCCCGACTCGTTCGCCAAGATCCACCGCAAGTACCTGACGCCGACCACCTCGACGATCGCCATGGGTGCGGTGTCGATCCTGTTCTACCTGCTGTTCACCCTGATCAGCCCCAACCTGCTGACCGCGCTGATCGGGTCGGTGGGCCTGATGATCGCGTTCTACTACGGCCTGACCGGCTTCGCCTGTGCGTGGTTCTACCGCAAGGACCTCGCCAAGTCCGGCCGCGACCTGCTGATGCGCGGGGTCGTCCCACTGTCGGGCGCGCTGATCCTCAGCGCGATCTTCATCTACGGACTGGTCCAGTACGCCAAGCCGGACTGGCTGACCGACGACGAGGGCAACAACGTGACGATCTTCGGCTACGGCGCCGTGGCGGTGGTGGGCATCGGCGCCTTGGCCCTCGGTCTGGTGATGATGGCGATCTGGTGGATCGCGTCACCGTCCTTCTTCCACGGCCACACCCTGCCGCGGCGCAACAGCGCCGACCTGCTGCTGGTGCCGACCACCGGGGTGGAACCGACACTCGGCCTGCCGGACTCCGGCGACATGCCGACGGTGATCGCCCCCGACCTGTCCAACCTGCCCCCGGGCGAGACCGCGATCAACCCGGAGACGGGCGAGGAGTTCACCCGGGGCTAGTTCTCAGGGGCGGCTAGCGAAGCTTGAAGATCGTTCGGTGCCAGCCCTTTTCGGGCACTCCGGTGATGTCGCTCATCACATGCTTGATGGTGAGGTACTCCTCGAAGGAGTAGTCCGACATGTCCTTGCCGAAGCCGGAGGCGCCGACGCCGCCGTGCGGCATCTCGCTGATGATCGGGATGTGGTCGTTGATCCACACGCAACCGGCCTTGATCTCACGGGATGCACGCTGGGCGCGGTAGACGTCCCGCGTCCACGCTGACGCGGCCAACCCGTAGTCGGTGTCATTGGCCTGGCGCAGCGCATCGTCGTCGCCGTCGTGGCGGCGCACGGTGAGAACCGGACCGAAGATCTCGTCGCGGTAGACCTCCGAGTCCTCCCCGACATCGGCGATCAGGGTGGGCAGGTAGAAGGCGCCGGGCAGGTCGGGGGCCTTGCCGCCGACGACCACCCGACCGCCCTGGGCCGGGGCGCGGTCGACCATGCCGGCCACCTTGGCCCGATGGGCGAAGGAGATCAGCGGGCCCAGGTCGGTGTCGGGATCCTGGGGGTCGCCGACGACGAGCTTGCCCATCAGTTCGGCCACGCCAGCGACGAAGTCGTCGTAGAGGCTTGCGGCCACGATCGCCCGGGTGGCCGCGGTGCAGTCCTGCCCGGTGTTGATCAGGGCACCGGCCACCGCGCCGTGCACGGCGGCATCGAGGTCGGCGTCGTCGAACATCACGAACGGCGCCTTGCCGCCGAGTTCGAGTTGGGTGCGATGGCCGTGAACGGCCGCGGCCGCCATCACCTTTCGCCCGACGGCGGTCGATCCGGTGAAGGTGACGACGTCGACATCGGGGTGACCGGCCAACGTCTGACCCGTGTCGGCGCCCGCGCCGGTCACGACGTTGAGCACGCCGTCGGGCAGGCCCGCCTCGGATGCCAGTCGGGCCAGTGTCAGGGTGGTCAGCGGGGTGAGTTCGGCGGGTTTGATCACCACCGAACACCCGGCGGCCAGGGCCGGGATGACCTTCCACACCGCCATCTGCAGCGGGTAGTTCCACGGTGTGATGGTGGCCACCACGCCGACCGCCTCCCGGCGGATCGAGGAGGTGTGGTCCGCGGAGTACTCCGCGGTGGCCTTGCCCTCGAGGTGGCGGGCCGCCCCGGCGAAGAACGCGATGTTGTCGATGCTGCCCGGCACGTCGAACTCCGTCGCCAGCCGAACCGGTTTGCCGGTCTGGCTGACCTCTTCGGCGATCACCTCGTCGGCGTGGGATTCGAGCAGTTCGGCCAGCTTGAACAGCACCGAGGAGCGTTCCGCCGGGGTGGCGGTGGCCCATCCGGGCTGCGCGGCCCGGGCCGAGGCCACCGCGACGTCGACGTCGACGGGGGTGGCCATTGCGAGTTCGGCGACGACGTCGCCGGTGGCGGGGTTGATCACCTGATGGGTGGCACCGGCCGTGGTGACCGGGGCACCGTCGATCCAACTACTGGCTATCACGGCCCAATGCTACGCAATTAGTCGCTTTCGTTGCTCTAAACAACTGATTCCGTGCAGAATCAGGGCATGCGTGACTTGCGCGCCCTCGGCCCGGGACCGTCCGGACCTGTGCAACTCGACGAGATGTCCAAGGCGATCATCGAGAAACTGCAGCAGGACGGGCGCCGCTCCTACGCCGCAATCGGAAAGGCCGTCGGACTGTCCGAGGCGGCGGTGCGCCAACGTGTGCAACGACTCATCGATGCCGGAGTCATGCAGATCGTCGCGGTCACCGACCCGATGCAACTGGGCTTCTCGCGCCAGGCGATGGTCGGCATCCGCTGCCAGGGCGATGCCACCAAGGTCGCCGAACGGCTGGCCCAACTCGACTCGGTGGATTACGTGGTGCTCACCGCCGGAACATTCGATGCCATCGTCGAAGTGGTCTGCGCCGACGACTCCGAATTGCTGGATCTGCTCAACACCGAGATCCGAGCGGTGCCGGGAGTGATGTCCACCGAAACACTGGTTTACTTGAAACTCGTTAAACAGCAATACAATTGGGGTACACGATGACGCTCTCCGAAGAGCATAAGTTGACTGTCGCGCTGGGCGAGAAGGCCGATCGCCATCTGTGGGGCCATTTCGCCCGGCACGGCAAGGGCATGACGCCGCCGATCATCACCCGCGGCGAGGGCGTGCACATCTGGGACAGCTGCGGCAAGCGCTACTTCGACGGGCTGTCCGGGTTGTTCGTGGTGCAGGTCGGGCACGGCCGCCGGGAGATCGCCGAGGCGGCCGCCAAGCAGGCCGAGACGCTGGAGTTCTTCCCGCTGTGGTCCTACGCCACCCCGCCGGCCATCGAGCTGGCCGAGCGGCTGGCCAACTACGCACCCGGCGACCTCAACAAGGTTTTCTTCACCACCGGCGGCGGCGAGGCCGTCGAGAGTGCCTGGAAGCTGGCCAAGCAGTTCTACAAGCTGACCGGTAAACCGGGCAAGTTCAAGGTGATCTCGCGGGCCATCGCCTACCACGGCACCCCGCAGGGCGCGCTGGCCATCACCGGCCTGCCGGACTTCAAGAAGCCGTTCGAGCCGCTCACTCCGGGCGGGTTCCGGGTACCCAACACCAACTTCTACCGGGCCCCCGAGCAGTTCCGGGACGACATCAAGGCCTGGGGCCGCTACTGCGCGGACCGGATCGCCGAGGCCATCGAATTCGAAGGACCCGACACGGTGTGCGCCGTGTTCCTGGAGCCGGTGCAGAACGCCGGCGGCTGCTTCCCCCCGCCGCCCGGGTATTTCGAGCGGGTCCGGGAGATCTGCGACGAGTACGACGTGCTGCTGGTATCCGACGAGACGATCTGCGCCTTCGGCCGCATTGGCTCGATGTTCGCCTGCAACGACTTCGACTACGTGCCCGACATCATCACCTGCGCCAAGGGCATGAGTTCCGGCTACTCGCCGATCGGCGCGATGATCGCCAGCGACCGGTTGTTCGAGCCGTT
>CAZRFC010000373.1:0-4066 GCA_964598975.1 uncultured Mycobacterium sp.
GGTTATCTGCTCGGCGCCGCTCTTGGTCTGGGCTACGAGCGCACCACCACGCTGGCCTTCACCGCCGCCGGCAACAACTTCGAACTGGCCATCGCCGTCGCGATCGCAACCTACGGCGCCACATCGGGACAGGCACTCGCCGGCGTCGTCGGGCCGCTCATCGAAGTGCCCGTCCTGGTCGGCCTGGTCTATGTGTCGCTGGCCCTGCGCCACCGGTTCCAGCATCACCCGGCCGATGCCGGAAGCTGACACTTGACACCGCTCCCCGCACCTCGCTAATACCCCGTGGGGTATCCTCAAACTAGAGCTGTTCAACCCTAGGAGGCCGCCATGACCACAACGCCCGACGCACCCGCACCCGCACCCGTCGTCGGAATGCCGCGAATCGGCGACCCCGCACCGTCATTCACCGCGGCCAGCACCCAGGGTCCCGTCAACTTTCCCGGCGACTACTCGGGCAAGTGGGTGATCTTCTTCTCCCATCCCGCCGACTTCACCCCGGTGTGCACCAGCGAGTTCATGACGTTCGCCTCGATGCAGGATCAATTCGCCGCCTACAACACCGCATTGGTCGGACTGTCCGTCGACGGTCTCTACAGCCACATCGCCTGGCTGCGCACCATCAAGGAGAAGATCGCCTTCCGCGGAATGAAGGACGTCGAGGTGACCTTCCCTTTGGTGGAGGACATCTCCATGGAGATCGCCCGCAAGTACGGGATGATCATGCCGGGCGAGGATTCCACCAAGGCCGTGCGCGCCGTCTTCGTCATCGACCCCAAAAGCGTTGTGCGGGCTGTCATCTACTACCCGCTGAGCACGGGACGCAATTTCGATGAGTTGTTGCGACTCGTCAAGGCCCTGCAGACGGCCGACCACTATGACGTCGCCACCCCCGCCGACTGGCGCCCCGGCGAGCCGGTGATCGTGCCCCCCGCCGGCTCCTGCGGCACCGCCAAGGACCGCATGGACGGCCACGACGAAGGTGTCGAGTGCGTGGACTGGTTCTTCTGCACCAAGGCGATCCCGGCAGAGGAGATCGAGTCCGCCATCAAACGCTGAGGCGAACTTCACCTCGCTTGACAGCGCAAGCATCGCCATGCAACGTTAGGCTAACCTAAATTAGGTCAGCCTAAAGGAGCTTGGCAGTGCAGAGACGGCATCGTCCCGGACCGACCCACGTGCCCGTTCGCGCTCTCATCGCGCTACTCGCCGGCCTGCTGGCGCTGCCGTTGATGGCCGCGTGCGGGACCACGACCATCGGCGATTCCGAGCGTTCCCTGACGGTCTACTCCGGCCGCTCCGAGGAACTCGTCGGACCGCTGTTCAAGCAATTCACCGAGCGGACCGGCATCAGGGTCAACGCCCGCTACGGCGACAGCGCCGAACTGGCCGCCCAACTCCTCGAGGAGGGCGACGGCAGCCCCGCGCAGGTGTTCTTCGCCCAGGACGCCGGGGCACTCGGCGCGGTCGAGGCGGCCGGACTGTTCGCAAAGTTGCCGGCCAAGGCGGCCACCGCGGTGCCAGCGCCCTACCGCGCACCCGACGGCACCTGGACCGGTGTCACCGGCCGGGCGCGGGTCATCGTCTACGACCCCCAGCAGGTTCCGGCAGACCAGGTTCCCAAGACCGTCGGGGACCTGACCGACCCGGAGTGGCGCTCCCAGGTGGCGATCGCCCCCACCAACGCGTCGTTCCAGGCCTTCGTCACCGCGATGCGGATCGCCGACGGTGATGACACCACCCGCAAGTGGCTCCAGGGCATGGTGGACAACGATGTTCAAAAATACGAGAAGAACGGCCTGATCCTCGACGCGGTAGACGCCGGCCAGAAGAAGTTGGGCCTGATCAATCACTACTACTGGTACGAGAAGGCCGCAGAGGTCGGCGAGGCGAAGATGCGCTCCAGGATCGCCTTCACCGCACCCGGTGACCCGGGCAGCCTAGTCAACGTCGCCGGGGCCGGCATCCTCAAGCCGGCCGCCGACAATAAGGAAGCCGCCGAGTTCGTCGAGTGGCTGCTCACCCC
Organism: uncultured Mycobacterium sp.; assembly: GCA_964598975.1. Lineage (GTDB taxonomy): Bacteria > Actinomycetota > Actinomycetes > Mycobacteriales > Mycobacteriaceae > Mycobacterium. The sequence goes on from CAZRFC010000373.1 coordinate 2,027, forward strand.
GGACACCCAGCAGTGGTTCGTCACCAACACCTACGAGTACCCGCTGCTGCCGAACGTCCCGGCAGCCCAGGGACTTCCGCCGCTGGAATCACTACGCGGGCCCGACGTCGCGTTGGCCGACCTGGACAGCCTACCGGCGACTCTGGCCATGCTGGAGGATGTCGGACTGCTGTGACGCAGACCGCGACCCCAACCCGGCCGGCGAGCCGAACCATCACCGGCCGGCCGCCCCGCGCCCTGCTCGCCGCGGGTGCTTTCACCGCCCTGGTGTCGCTGATTCCGCTGCTGTATCTGTTCGTCCGTGCCGGCGACGCGGGCTGGCGTCGCTGGGTGGAGATCCTGGCGCGGCCCCGGACCGCCGAGACTGTCGGCACCTCGATGGCGCTGGTGGCGGTGGTGGTCGCCGCATGTCTGCTGATCGGGGTTCCCACCGCGTGGCTGGTGGCGCGTACCGACCTGCCCGGCCGGGCGGGTTGGCTGGCGCTGCTGGCACTGCCCCTGGCGGTGCCCTCCTACGTCGCCGCCTACGCCTGGCTGTCACAGTTCCCGGCGATGAGCGGGTTCTGGGCGGCCGCGCTGATCCTCACCCTGGTGTCCTTCCCCTACGTCCTGCTGCCGGTGACCGCCGCGTTGCGCGCCGCGGACCCGGCCACCGAGGAGGTGGCCCGCGCACTGGGCCTTGGGCCGGTGCGGGCCTTCCTCCGCGCCACCCTGCCGCAGGCCTGGCCGGCCGCCGCCGGCGGTGGGCTGCTGGTCGCGCTATACGTGCTCTCCGACTTCGGTGCCGTCGCGCTGATGCGGGTGGACGCCTTCACCCGGGTGATCTACGCCTCCTACCGGGCCAGCTTCGACCGGGTCGGCGCGACCGTGCTCGCGCTGGTGCTGGTCGGCTTGGCGGTGCTGCTGCTGGTCGCCGAACGGCGGGTGCGGGGGCGAACCCGGCGCTGGCGGACCGGGTCCGGCAGCCAGCGCAGCAGTGTGCCGCTCCAACTCGGCCCGGCGGGGCGGGCCGTGGCGATCGGCTGGCTGAGCGTGCTGACCGGTCTGGCGGTGGCCGCCCCGATGCTCGCGCTCATGTTGCGGATGGCCGAGGGCAGCCGCACTCCCCTGGCAGTCGGTGAACTCGCCTCGGCCGCAATGACGTCGGTCGCGGTCGCCGCCGCCGGCGCGGCAATTGCCGTCCTGCTCGCGCTGCCGGTGGGCATCCTCGCCGGCCGGTACCGCACCCCGGCGGTGCGGTGGGTGGAGACACTGTCCTTCACCGGCCACGCGCTACCCGGCGTGGTGGTGGGGCTATCGCTGGTCTTCCTCACCTTGGCGGTGCTGCCCGGTCTTTACCAGAGCGTGGCCGTACTAGCTTTCGCCTACGCGATTCTGTTCGGCCCCAAGGCGATTGGCGCGACCCGCAGCGCCACCGCCGCGGTGTCCCCGGTTCTGGAACAGACCGCCCGCACCCTGGGCCGCGGTCCCCTGCGCGCGTGGGCGCAGACCACCCTGCCGCTGAGCCTGCCCGGTATCGCTGCGGGCGGCCTGATCGTGTTACTCACCGCGATGAAGGAACTGCCCGCGACCCTGATGCTGCGCCCCACCGGCCTGAACACCCTGGCCACCGAACTGTGGAGCCGCACCGAGGTGGCCGCCTACGGGGCGGCCGCCCCCTACGCCATCACGCTGGTGGCGCTGGCCGCAGTCCCGGCCTGGCTGCTCAGCCGGTCGGTGGCGGTGCGCGGCGACGCCGAGGATCCGGCCCTGTGACCGCCGTCAGCGTGCGCTCCCTGAGCGTCGACTACGGTGGCGGTCCGGTGCTCGACGATCTGAATCTCGAAGTACCCTCCGGGGCAATCACTGCCGTCTTGGGCCCCAGCGGGTCCGGCAAGACCACCCTGATGCGCGTACTAGCAGGATTCCTGCGCCCGGTCTCGGGCACGGTGCGGTTCGCCGACCGGGTGGTGGCCGGTCCGACGTTCGTCCCCCCGGAACGCCGTCGGGTGGGGATTGTGCCGCAGGAGGGCGCCCTGTTCGGCCACCTGAACGTGCGCG
>CAZRFC010000373.1:4076-4346 GCA_964598975.1 uncultured Mycobacterium sp.
CAACGTCGGCTTCGGCCTTCCGCGGGGATCCCGGGCGCGGGTCGACGAGATGCTCGACATGGTGGGCATGCGCGATTTCGCCCTGGCCCGGCCGCAGGACCTTTCCGGCGGCCAGCAACAGCGGGTGGCGCTGGCCCGGGCACTGGCCCCGGGACCGGAGGTGGTCCTGCTCGACGAACCGTTCAGTTCCCTGGACGCCGCACTGCGCACCCGCCTGCGCGCCGAGGTACGCGAACTGCTGCGCTCCGTCGGCACGACGGCGGTGCTGGT
>CAZRFC010000374.1:0-4339 GCA_964598975.1 uncultured Mycobacterium sp.
GGCGGCGTCAACGGGCTTCTATAGTCCTACCAGCCTGGCGCTGGACGCGGCGGGGAACCTGTACGTGCTGGATAGCGGCAACAGCCGGATCCTTCGCTTTCCCAAGCCGTTCGAGCAGGACGAGCAGTTTCCGAACCTGGTGATCGGGCAGGGCGCCAGCTTCGACATGGTGGCGCTGTCGCTCAGCAACGACAAGGACCACCTTGCCACCCGGGTCGCCCACCAACTGAACCTGCGCGGGCCGGCCCTGTCGGTGCAGACCGCGTGCTCCTCATCGCTGGTCGCCGTGCACCTGGCTTGCCAGGCCATTCTCAACGGCGAGTGCGAAATGGCGCTGGCCGGCGGATCCTCCATCCGGATTCCGCACCGCGTCGGCTACTGGTACGAAGCCGGCTCCATGGTGTCTCCGACCGGACACTGCCGTCCTTTCGACATTCGTTCGGACGGAACGATTTTCGGCAGCGGCGTCGGCGTCGTCGTTCTCAAGTCGCTGCAGGACGCACTTGACGACGGTGACCGAATCCATGCCGTCATCCGGGGCTCGGCGCTCAACAACGACGGGTCGACGAAGATGAACTACGCCGCGCCGAACGCCGCCGGTCAGGCCGAGGTCATCGCAGAGGCACATGCAGTGGCCGAAGTCGATGCATCCACCGTCAGCTATGTCGAGACCCACGGAACCGGCACCCCGCTCGGCGACCCCATCGAGATCGAGGGTCTGCGGCAGGCGTTCTCGTTCTCGGCCGAGGACCGGTCGGGGCCGTGTTACGTCGGATCGGTCAAGTCCAACATCGGACACCTCGAGACCGCGGCCGGGATCGCCGGTCTCATCAAGACGATTCTCTGCCTCAAGCACCGGGCCCTCCCGGCGACATTGCACTACACCAGTCCCAACCCCGAACTCCACATCGACCGGGGGCCGTTCGTCGTCCGCGGCGAGGACGGGCCCTGGGAGTGGGACGGGCCGCTGCGCGCCGGGGTCAGCTCCTTCGGGGTGGGCGGCACCAACGCCCACGTCATCCTGGAAGAGGCGCCGACCGTCGAGGAGCCCGACGCCAGCCCAGGCCCCCAGGTACTGCTGTTGTCGGCCCGCACCGCCGACGCGCTCAACGGGGCACGCACCGCATTGGGCGCAGAGATGTCGGACGCGGAAGAGTTGAGCCTCCCGGACGCCGCCTTCACCCTGACCCGCCGCCGTCGCGAGCCGATCAGGCTGGCGGCAGTGGTCAACGACCAGGACGACGCGGCCACCGTCCTGGGCACCGCCGAGCACGACAACGTGTTCGTCGGCGAGGCGCCTACGGTCGAATCAGACAGCGACAGGGTCGTTTTCGTCTTTCCCGGTCAAGGTGCCCAGTACATCGGCATGGCTCGCGGTTTGCACGAGTGCGAGCCGGTTTTCCGCGAGCATTTCGACGCCTGCGCGGCCGCCTTCGGAGCGGAAATGGGTTTCGATCTGCGGGCCGAAGTGTTCGACGGCACCGGACGCAACCTCGAGCGCACGGACCGGGCCCAGCCGGCGCTGTTCGCCGTGGAGTACGCGCTCGCCAAACTGATCGAGTCCTACGGTGTCCGCCCGGCGGCACTGGCCGGGCACAGCATCGGCGAATGGGTCGCGGCTACCTTGGCGGGCGTCTTCGATCTGCCGACCGCGGTCAAGGCGGTATCCATGCGCGCGCGCCTGATGCATGCCTCGGCTCGCGGCGTGATGGTCGCCGTGGCGCTGGCCCCGGATGCGCTGGCCGAACATCTCGGCAACGACGTCGACCTGGCGGCGATCAACGATCCGGGTAGCTGCGTGGTGGCCGGTTCCGAACAGAGCATCCGGGACTTTCAGGCCCGGCTGGCCGAGAGCGGAATCGTGGCCCGCCGCGTGCGGACCGCGCACGCATTCCATTCCCGGCTGATGAACCCGGTGGTGCCGGAGTTCACCGCATTCCTGTCCCGGTTGGATATGCACCAGCCGCAGATCCCGCTGCTGTCGAACGTGACCGGAACCTGGATGTCGGCAGGCGAGGCGACCGATCCCGCGACGTGGGCCCGCCAGATCCGGCAGACCGTCCGATTCTCCGACGAACTCGGTGCGCTGCTGGCCGATCCTGGCCGGGTCTTCGTGGAAGTGGGCCCGGGCGGAACCCTGACCGCCTCGGCGATGCGCCATCCGGGTTGGGCAGCCGGGCACCGGGCGGTACGGATGATGCGCCACCAGGCACAGAACCGCAGCGACCACGACACCTTCCTGCTGGCGCTCGGCCAGTTGTGGTCGGCCGGTGTCGAGGTCGACTGGACCCCGCGCTTCGGCGGCCGGCGCACAATGCTGTCGCTGCCCGGGTATCCCTTCGAGCGGCAAAAACACTGGGTGGACTACAACCCGGCCAACCGGGTGGCGGTCGGGTCGTCCGGAGAAGCCGCGGGCCCGACCCCGGCAGCCGGCACCACCCCGGCGGCGACCACCAGCACCTCGCAGATGGAAGCCACCCTGCACCGCATCTGGTCGCAGTGTCTCGGGATCGCGACGATCGACCGCAACACCAACTTCTTCGAGGTGGGCGGGGACTCACTGGTCGCGATCAGCGTGGCGATGACGGCAAGCAAGGAGGGGCTGGACCTCACCCCGCAGGACATCTACGAGAACCAGACTCTGGTGTCGCTGGCCCGTGCGGTGACCGCCCGTTACGCCGAAAGCAGCCTGGCGCGTCAGTCTCCGGACGACGCCGCGCACCCGCCGATCCCGCCGAACGTCGCCTACTTCCTGGAGCATGGGCTGCGCGACGTCGGCAGCTGGCGGGTGCCCCTGATACTGCAGCTGCGCCCCGACATCTCTCTCGATGACATCCGGGCGGTGCTCACCGCGGTGACCAATCACCATGACGCACTGCGGCTTCGGCTGGTCGACCACGCGGGAATCTGGGATCAGCGACTCGATGAACCGGAGGATTTCACCGCCCTGACCGAGAAGTCGTTGCCGGAGGGTCTGGGATCGGGGTCCGCGCCGGGCAGCCCCGAGGAACGCGCCGCGGTGACGGCGGTGCTCGCCGAGCAGATGAGCGAGCACCACCTACTCGGCAGACCGTTGAATGCGACCTACCTCAGCGGCCGCGAGCGGGCCTACCTGGTGTTGAGCATGCACGGGATCGCCGGGGACAACGCTTCACGCGACATCGTGCTGACCGATGTCTTCACCGCATTCGCCCAACGCCTGGCGGGCGAGGAGATCGCGCTCGAACCGGTGACCACCTCCTGGCGGGAATGGCTGCAGCGCTGCGCCGGCCTGGCCATGCACCCGGCGGTGCTGGAGACCCGGGATCACTGGCTGGAAGTGGTGCAGAAAGCCACTCTGACTGTGGCCGGACCGGCGCCGACACCCCCGTCCGCGCCCGACCTCGCCCGACTTCCTTCGGCTCTGAGCTTCGAGCAGACCGCCGAACTCGACGAAGCCCGTCGACTGCTGAAAGTGCCGGTTGACGACCTGCTGCTGGCCGCGCTCGGACGGTCGGTGGGGGCGATCGTCGGCGACGGCCGACTGGCTGTGGAGTTGGGCGGCCAGGGCCGCTCGGTGCTGCGGCCCGACGTCGACGTCCGCCGAACGGTGGGGTGGTTCACCACCATCTATCCGGTCGTGATCCCTTGCGCGGCGTCGCGAAGCGCCGACGTGCAGGAGCTACTCGATGAGGTCGGGGCCACCCTGCGAGGCGTTCCGCACCACGGAATCGGATACGGGTTGTTGCGTTACGTTTACGCGCCGACCGCCCGACTGCTCGGGGCGGTCCGGCCGGCCGACATCTTCCTGTCCCACCTTGGGACGATTCCGGACGCTCCGACCGGGCAGTCGGAACAGGAGCCGGTCCGGTTCGACAGCGACCCGGCTCTGATGGTGCGCGAGGCGGTGCCGGGCCTCGGTCACGCCATCGAGTTGCGGGTCTACCGCCACTCCGGGGCGTTGCATGCCGACTGGTGGTACGACAGCCGGAGGCTGGGCCGCACCGACGTCGAGTCGCTGTCGCAGAACTTCTTGACGGCACTGCGCGAAATAGCCGCCGAAGTGCTGACCGCGGCCGAGATCGACTCTGCAGAGGACGAATTGGCGCTCGTGGACTTGTCGTCTATCGACGGGGAATAGGAGACGCCCGCATGTCCGGCAAACATAGGGCGCCCAGCTCAGACAAAGCCGTGTTCGTCGAGGGACTGACGAAGACCTTCGGAACCGTCAAGGCGTTGCGGGGGATCAGCTTCGAGGTCGGCCGCGGCGAGGTTCTCGGCCTGCTCGGGCCCAACGGCGCCGGCAAGACCACGACGGTGGACATCCTGTCGACACTGGCGACACCGGACTCCGGAACGG
>CAZRFC010000375.1:0-4333 GCA_964598975.1 uncultured Mycobacterium sp.
GTGGGTGCAGGTGTAGGCCAGCAGGCGGGTGGCCGGAATCAGGGCGGTGTCCAGTGGCCGGCCGTGGCGGCGGCCGCGGAACGTAGAGTAGGTGCCGGCGTGGAAGTAACCGCTGCGCAGAGTGGTAGCCAGCGTCCTCATCGAGCCGAAATCGCAGTAGTAGCCCTGGCGTTCGCCGGAGACCGCGGTGTGGATCGCGTGGTGGATGTCGTCGTCCCACTGTGCGGTGATGCCGTAGCCGCCGCGGTCGCGCGGAGTGATCAGCCGCGGGTCGTTGAGATCGCTCTCGGCGATCAGCGATAACGGACGCCCCAGGACGACGGCGAGCGCGTCGGTTTCGGCGGACAACTCCTCGAGGATGTGGATGGCGGTGGTATCCACCATCGCGTGCACCGCGTCCAGTCGCAGACCGTCGGCGTGGAAGTCGCGCATCCAGCGCAGCGCGCAATCGATGACATAGCGCCGGACCTCATCGGCACCGGGGCCGGAGAAGTTGACCCCGTCGCCCCAGGTGTTGGCGACCGGCGACAGGTACGGACCGAAGCGCGGCAAGTAGTTCCCGGATGGCCCGAAGTGGTTGAACACCGCGTCGATGAGCACACCGAGCCCGCGGGCATGGCAGGCGTCCACCAGTCGGACCAGCCCGTCGGGTCCGCCGTAGGGTTCGTGCACGGCGAACCACAGCACCCCGTCGTAACCCCACCCGTGGGTTCCGTTGAAGGCGTTGACCGGCATCAGTTCGACGAAGTCCACGCCCAGCTCGGCGAGGTAATCCAGCTTGGAGATAGCGGCATCGAAGGTGCCCTGCGGGGTGAAGGTGCCGGTGTGCAGCTCATAGATCACGGAACCTTCGATGGACCGGCCGGCCCACCCGGTATCTGACCAGCGTGCGCTGCGGGCATCCCACAGCTGGGAACGCCCGTGGACGCCGTCGGGTTGGCGGGCCGAGCGAGGGTCGGGCAGTACCTCCGGGTCATCGTCGAGAAGTAAGCCGTACCGCGCATCGGGGGCGCAGTCCACGCCGGCCCGCCACCAACCGTCCTGGCGGGTCATCGGGTAAACAGTGCCCTCGACGTCTAGTCGCACTTGTTGGGGCAGGGGCGCCCAGACCGCGAAGTCAGCCATCGGCGCGCTCCAGCAGCGCCACCGGAAGGTCGGCGAACAGTTCGCCGCCCGCAGCCGAACCCCCGTGCCGGCGGCCGGTGATCCGGTCCACCCAATTCCCATCCGGCAACGGGATCGTCGTTGCACCCCAACCAGTTTCGGAGAGCCGAACGCTAAAGCGGGTGACGGCGACCAGCACGTCCTCACCGCGCAGGAAGGCCAGCAGATGGTCGGCGGCCGGTCCGCTGGCCAGCACCGGTCGGTAGCCGCCGGCCAGGAAGGTCCGCGGCCGGTCCCGGCGGGCGCCGAGGGCCGCACGCACCACCCGCAGCTTCGGATGCTGCCCGTGTTGCAGCGCCGACCGCAGGTTTCCGAAGTCGACCCCGCGGCGGTTGTCGGGGTCGACGAGGCTGTCCTCCCAGAGTTCGGTGCCCTGGTAGATGTCCGGAACGCCGGGAACGGTCAACGCCAGCATTTTCTGACCGAGGGCGTCGTTGTGCGCGTGTGGAAGCAGTTGGGCCACCAGTCCAGTGAGTTCGGCGGCGATCGGACCGGCCAGCACGGCATCCAGCCAGTCGTGCACGGCCTGTTCGAAGTCCCGGTCCGGATGGGTCCAGGAGGTTCGCAGGCCCGCCTCGCGGATGGCCTTCTCGGCGTAGCCGTGCAGTCGGTTCTGCAACGGTGCATCGACCCCGCCGTCTTCGGGCCACACACCGAAAAGGTTCTGCCACAGGAACAAACCGGTTTGCGGATCCGGACACGGTGCGGCGGCCTCCCACCTCGACACCAGCTCCGACCACAACCCGGGCACCTGGGACAGCACGCCTAAGCGAGCGCGAACGTCCTCCCCGCGCTTGGTGTCGTGGGTGGACAGCGTGGTCATGGTGAGTGGCCACAGGGCGGCCCGCACAGAAGCACCGCGATGGAACTCCGCGGTGCCGACCCCGAAACGGTGCGGATCGCCGCCTACCTCGTTGAGTGACACCAGCCTGGCATCGCGGTAGAAGTAGCAGTCCTCGATCGCTTTGGCGGTCATGGCGCCGCACAACTGTTGAAGCCGTGCCGCCGGTTCGGGTTGGCTCAACGCGGTCGCGATGATCGCCAGTGGCTCAGCCAGTTTCGGATCGGCGGCGGCGGTGGCGGCCATCGTCGATCCGAGCAGTTGGGCCAGGACGGGGTAGTCGCAGCGATAGACCCCGAGATCTGCCAGCAGCTCCGAAACCGCCTCGGCCAGCAGTGGGTGGCTGGTTGTGGCGGCGTGCCCGATTGTCCGGCATACGCGGGCTAACTCGCTGGCGAGCATGCCATTGGCGGTGCGGATCTTCAACTGGCGCATCGGTTCAACGCCGTCGTAGGACGAACCGGCAGATTCGGCGAGCCTGGTGAGTGTGTCGACCCCGGCGGGATCCACGAACACCCCACCCACCTCCCGCAGGACGTCATAGCCGGTGGTGCCCTGCACTGGCAGCGACGGGTCGAGCGGCTCGCCGGGAGCCAGGATCTTCTCGATGACGATCCACGCCGCAGGCCCGAGTAGATCCCGTAATCGCCGCAGATACCCGGCCGGGTCGGTGAGACCATCGGGATGGTCGATCCGGACCCCGTCGACCAGGCCCTCGGTGAACCATCGGGCCACCTCGGCGTGGGTGGCGTCGAAGACGGCGGTGTCCTCCTGCCGCAGCCCGGCCAGCGAGGTGATGGCGAAGAACCTCCGGTACCCACACACCCCGGCGCGCCAGTCCACCAGTCGGTAGTGCTGGCGGTCGTGAACCGTCGTCGCCGCGGCGCCGTCCTCGGCGGTTCCCGGAGCAATCGGCAGGGCCATCCCGTGCAACCGCAGCACGTCACCGTCGACGGTCAGTTCCTCGAGGTCTTCGGCCGAACCGAGCATGGGGAGAATGATCCGACCCTGCGGGTCCGCAGACCAGTCGATATCGAAGAAATCGGCATACCGCGATTCCCGGCCCAGCCGCAGCACGTCCCACCACCAGTCGTTGTTGGCCGGTGGGTCGACGCCGACGTGGTTGGGGACGATGTCGATCACCAGTCCCAGCCCGCGTTCCCGGGCGGCTCGGGACAGTGCTGCCAGTCCCTCCGGGCCGCCGAGGGCGGCTGAGACGGTGGTCGGATCGGTGACGTCGTAGCCGTGCGCCGAGCCGGGGGCCGCGGTGAGCACAGGGGAGAGGTAGAGGTGGCTGATGCCCAGGTCAGCGAGGTAGTCGACCAGGCGTCCGGCGTCGGCGAAGGTGAAACCTGGCCCCAGTTGCAGCCGGTAGGTGGACAGCACAGCAGTAGGCATAGCTGCCTGTTCCCGCTAGGCCGTCTTTTGAAGCACGACCACCGAGCGGCCCTGGACGGTGAGTGTGCTGCCGGCCGCCACACACTGCTCGGTGGCGCCGCCGGGGGCGAAGGTGTCGATGACTGCCAGCCACTGCCTGGCGTAGGGAGTTTCGGGAATGACAAAGTCCACCGGGTAGGCGTGGGCATTGAAGCACAGCAGGAACGAGTCGTCGATGATGCGCTCGCCGCGGGCATCCGGTTCGCGTAGCGCCTCGCCGTTGAGGCCCACCGCCACCGATTTGATCCCGGAATGCCAGTCGTCAGGGGTCATCTCGACACCATTGCGGGTCAGCCAATAGATATCCCGCATGTGATGGGTGCTGTGTGAGGGTCTGCCGTCGAAGAAGCGCCGCCGCCGGAAAACCGGGTGCTTTGCGCGCAACGCGGTCACCTTGCGGGTGAACTCCAGCATGTCGTCGTACTGGTCGGCGTCGCCCCAGTTGATCCAAGTGATCTCGTTGTCTTGGCAGTAGCCGTTGTTGTTGCCGCGCTGGGTGCGGCCGATCTCGTCGCCGTGGCTGATCATCGGTGTGCCTTGGGAGATCATCAGGGTGGCCATGATGTTGCGCATCTGCCGGTGCCGCAATGCGATGATCTCCGGGTCGTCGGTGGGTCCCTCCACACCGCAGTTCCAGGAGCGGTTGTGGTTCTCGCCGTCGCGGTTGTGTTCGCCGTTGGCATCGTTGTGTTTGTGGTTGTAGGACACCAGGTCTGCCAGAGTGAAGCCGTCGTGACAGGTGACGAAGTTGATGCTGGCGATCGGCCGCCGTCCGGTGGCTTCGTAGAGATCGGCGGATCCGGTCAGTCGGGAGGCGAATTCGCCCAGGGCCGCCGGTTCGCCGCGCCAGTAGTCGCGCACGGTGTCGCGGTACTTGCCGTTCCACTCGGT
>CAZRFC010000376.1:0-4331 GCA_964598975.1 uncultured Mycobacterium sp.
TCAACTGCAACCTGCAGCGGCTCGACGGCCCGGTCCGCGGCAACGGCAAGATCATCCAGGAACTCGAGTCCTTCTTCCGTGGGGCCGGCTGGAACGTCATCAAGGTGGTGTGGGGCCGGGAGTGGGACGCTCTGCTGCACGCCGACAAGGACGGCGCGCTGGTGAACCTGATGAACACCACGCCGGACGGGGACTATCAGACCTACCGGGCCAACAACGGCACCTACGTGCGCGAGCACTTCTTCGGACGCGACCCCCGCACCAAGGCCCTGGTCCAGAACATGTCCGACGCAGACATCTGGAATCTCAAGCGCGGCGGCCATGACTATCGCAAGGTCTACGCCGCCTACCGGGCCGCGATGGAACACAAGGGGCAGCCCACCGTGATCCTCGCCAAAACCATCAAGGGCTACACGCTGGGCGCCCATTTCCAGGGGCGCAACGCCACCCACCAGATGAAAAAGCTTGCGCTGCAAGACCTCAAGGACTTCCGCGATGCGATCCGCATCCCACTGACCGACGCCCAACTCGAAGAGAACCCGTATTTGCCGCCCTACTACCACCCCGGCCCCGACGCCCCGGAGATCCGCTACCTGCTGGACCGCCGCTCCGCGCTGGGCGGCTTCGTACCGCAGCGGCGCAACAGTTCCAGGGCGCTGACGTTGCCCGCCCGCGACGTCTACAAGCCGCTGAAAGGCGGCTCGGGCAACCAGGCGGTGGCCACCACGATGGCCGCCGTCCGGGTGTTCAAGGAACTGCTCCGCGAAAGCGGCGAGAACGCGGTGGGCAAGCGGATCGTGCCGATCATCCCGGATGAGGCCCGTACCTTCGGCATGGACTCCTGGTTCCCCACCCTGAAGATCTACAACCGCCTCGGCCAGCTCTATACCGCCGTCGACGCCCAGCTCATGCTGGCCTACAAGGAGGATCCGGCCGGCCAGATCCTGCACGAAGGCATCAACGAAGCGGGCTCGTGCGCGTCGTTCACCGCGGTCGGGACGTCGTACTCGACCCACAACGAGCCGATGATCCCGGTGTACATCTTCTATTCGATGTTCGGCTTCCAGCGCACCGGCGACAGCTTCTGGGCTGCAGCCGACCAGATGGCCCGCGGGTTCGTCCTGGGTGCGACGGCAGGCCGGACCACCCTCACCGGGGAGGGCCTGCAGCATGCCGACGGACACTCCCAGTTGCTGGCGTCGACCAACCCGGCAGTGGTGGCCTATGACCCTGCGTTCGCCTACGAGCTGGCCTACATCGTGGAGAGCGGGCTGTCCCGGATGTTCGGGGAGAACCCGGAGAACGTCTACTTCTACATCACGATCTACAACGAGCCGTACAGCCAGCCGGCCGAACCGGAGAACCTCGACATCGAAGCGCTACTGCGGGGGATGTACCGGTTCCGTGCAGCCACCGAGAAGCGCAGCAGTGTGGCGCAGATTCTGGCCTCCGGGGTGTCCATGCCCGACGCGCTGCGGGCGGCCGAAATGCTCGCCGAGCGCTGGGATGTTGCCGCCGACGTGTGGTCGGTCACTAGTTGGAACGAACTCCACCGCGATGGCCTGGACGTCGAGAAGCAACGACTTCGTCATCCGGACCGGCAGCCGCGCACCCCGTTCGTCACCGAAGCGCTGGCGAAGACCGCCGGTCCGGTGGTTGCGGTGTCGGACTGGATGCGGGCAGTCCCCGAGCAGATCCGCCAGTGGGTGCCGGGCACCTACGTCACGCTCGGCACCGACGGATTCGGCTTCTCCGATACCCGTCCGGCGGCCCGCCGCTACTTCAACACCGATGCCGAGTCGGTGGTGGTCGCGGTGCTCGAAGCGCTGGCCCGAGACGGCGAGATCGACCCGTCGGTGGCCATTGCCGCGGCCCGGGAGTACCGGATCGACGACGTGTTGGCCGCTCCGGAGCAGACGTCGGATCCCGGAGTCGCGTAGCCGACGACATCAGGCTCGGGAGTCGCGTAGCCGACGACATCAGGCTCGGGAGTCGCGTAGCCGAGGCACAGCGCCCCCTGCGTCGATTGAGGAACCTTGCAGAGGTCTACTCGCGATTCGTCGGCGAGGCTCCTCGGTCAACAGTGAGCGGTTTGGCGGTTTCCGCCAAAGAACAGCGTAACTTTTAGGTATGCCCGACAACCCGTTTCTCGAGCAGCGCCGTTCGCCGCTGGAATTGCTCGACGACATCCCGGAGTCGACCCTCCGCAGGCTCAAAGGGCGCTCAGGCCGACTGGCCACCGAGGCGGTCCAGGCCATGGAGAAACGGCTGCCGTTCTTCGCGAACCTGGAAGCCTCCCAGCGGGCCAGCGTCCAACTGGTGGTGCAGGCCGCCGTGGTCAACTTCGCCGAGTGGGTCCGCAACCCGGCCAGCCAGGTGGGCTATACCGCGCAGGCCTTCGAATTGGTGCCCCAGGACCTGACCCGCAAGATCGCCCTGGCCCAGACCGTGGACATGGTGCGAGTCACCATGGAGTTCTTCGAGGAAGTCGTGCCGATGGTGGCCCGCAACGAAGCGCAGTTGACCGCCCTGACGGTCGGCATCCTGCGCTACAGCCGTGATCTGGCATTCGCTGCGGCCAGCGCCTACGCCGACGCGGCCGAAGCGCGAGGCTCCTGGGACAGCCGGATGGAAGCCAGCGTGGTCGACGCCGTCGTCCGCGGCGACACCGGCCCCGAACTGCTGTCCCGGGCGGCCGCACTGAACTGGGACACCACCGCCCCGGCCACGGTGGTGGTGGGCACTCCCCCGCCGGGCCGGGAGGATCACGCCGGCGAGGGTGTCCGAGATGCTGCCCTGGCGCACAACCGGGCAGCACTGGCCGACGTGCACGGCACCTGGCTGATCGCCATCATCTCCGGCCCGCTGTCTCCGACCGACCGTTTCTTCAATGATCTCGTCAAGGCGTTTTCCGACGGTCCGGTGGTGATCGGGCCCACCGCGCCGATGCTGACGGCGGCCTATCTGAGCGCCGGCGAGGCCATCTCCGGGATGAACGCGGTCGCCGGCTGGACCGGTGCGCCGCGGCCGGTCGCGGCCCGCGAGTTGCTGCCGGAGCGGGCGCTGTTGGGCGATACCTCCGCAGTCGCCGCGCTGTACAACGACGTCACCCGCCCACTGTCCGACGCCGGACCCGCACTATCGGAAACCCTCGACGCCTACCTCGACAGCGGTGGCGCTATCGAAGCCTGCGCGCGGAAACTGTTCGTTCATCCAAATACGGTCCGTTACCGACTCAAGCGGATCACTGACTTCACCGGCCGCGACCCCACCGTGCCACGGGACGCCTATGTTCTGCGGGTGGCCCGCACCGTCGGCCGCCTGGGCTACCCGGCATCGCCGACTAGTAGCCCGCAGAGCAGTGCAAACGGCGCAGTGGCCGCTCTCACATCTCCCCTGGTGGGTCTGGGCCGGGAGGATTAGATCGCAGGACGGTATCGGTGACGTCGCATCAAAGATCAAATTTGTAGGTTGTCTACAAAAACCTAAGACAAGGTTCATAATCTTTTACACCCCGCAAATCGCCGTTCACAATGTTCTCTTAGAGATGTGATTGCCTTCCTTGCACCTGGGCAGGGCTCCCAGACTCCCGGCATGCTCGCGGAGTGGATGGAGCTACCCGGTGCTGCCGACCGCCTGGCCACCTGGTCTCAGATCAGCGGCTTGGATCTGGTCCGGCTCGGGACCACGGCTACTGCCGAGGAGATCACCGATACTTCGGTGACCCAGCCACTGGTCGTCGCGGCGACGCTGCTGGCCTACGAGGAACTGGCCAAACGCGGCGTTCCGACCCAGACCGTGGTTGCCGGGCACTCCGTCGGCGAGATCGCCGCTTACGCGATCGCCGGCGTCGTCTCCGCCGACGAGGCGGTCAAACTGGCCGCCGTCCGTGGCGCCGAGATGGCCAAGGCCTGCGCCGTGGAGCCCACCGGCATGTCGGCCGTGCTCGGCGGCGACGAAGCCGAGGTCCTGGGCCGCCTTGAGGCGCTTGAGTTGATTCCGGCCAACCGCAACGCGGCAGGCCAGATCGTGGCCGCTGGCGCGGTCTCCGCGCTGGAGAAGCTGGCCGAGGACCCGCCCGCCAAGGCGCGGGTGCGTCAACTGGCCACCGCAGGGGCCTTCCACACCCACTACATGGCCTCCGCCCTCGAGGGCTACGCCAACGCGGCTGACGCCATCACCCCCGCCGACCCGACCACCACGCTGCTGTCCAATGCCGACGGTCAGCCGGTCACCTCCGGAGCCGACGCGATGGCGAAGTTGGTGGCACAACTGACCCGACCGGTGCGCTGGGACCTGTGCACCGAGACTATGCGCAAGCTCAACACCAG
>CAZRFC010000377.1:0-3487 GCA_964598975.1 uncultured Mycobacterium sp.
CCTGGATGTACGTACCGAGATGACCCTGAATCTCGGTGTCGATCCGCAGCTGGCTGGGCCTGCCGTCGTTGTAGCGGGCCAGGATGTAGACGGCCTTGACCTCGTCGTTCCACTGGGGGTAGGCCTCGAAGTCGGCCACGATTGCCAGGATCGCGCCGGAGTGGGCGCCGACCTCGACCGTCTTGCTGACCAAGGGCATCAGACGGCCGCCTTCTTGACTGCGCCGAGTGGGGTTTCGACGCGGATCTTCTCGTCGCGGATCAGTCCGCGTAGCAGCGCGGTGGAGAATTCCTCGGCAATTTCCTTGGCGGTCCGCCGCCCATCCGGCCGCAGCCACCGATAGGCGCCCATGGTCATGCCGATGTAGCCCAGCGCAACCACGTGCGAGTCGCAATCGAAGAATTCGCCACTGGCGATGCCGCGGTCGATGAGCCCGGCGACGTGTTCGTAGACCTGGGTCTCCTTCTCCCGCACCTCGGCCACCTGCTCGTCGGTGAACCACTCGGTGATGTACGGCTGCTCCTGCCAGTAGACCGCAGCGCCCTCGGGGTTCTCCGCGATATTGGTCAGCAGGCGAGCCGTGTACTGGTAGAGCGCCTCGCGGGCGGTCCAGGACGGGTCGTCATGCACCGCGGCCAGGGTGTTCTCCGCCGCCCGGCGGTAGATGTCGAAGAGGATCAGCGACTTGCTGGCGTAGTAGTGGTAGACCGTGGCCTTGTT
This sequence comes from uncultured Mycobacterium sp., assembly GCA_964598975.1. GTDB lineage: Bacteria > Actinomycetota > Actinomycetes > Mycobacteriales > Mycobacteriaceae > Mycobacterium. The sequence continues at coordinate 721 of CAZRFC010000377.1, forward strand.
GAGCCCGACGACATCGGCGACATCGTCCATTCGAGTGCCGTGATAGCCGCGGGCTGCGAACAGCTTGGTCGCGACGGCCAACAACTCCTCGCGCCGGGTCGTCCCGTTCTCCGGTGGCATGCAGTCCTCCCTATCAACTGGTTGGACAGTCTAGGCAATGAACCGGATCCCCCATGCCGCCAACCACGTGGGGCTACACTCACCTCGAGAAGGTCGAGCAGGGAGGTACGTCATGAATCCGGATCCGCAACCCGACTACGACGCGACCGACGAGATCGAGTACTTCTTCAGCTGGCTGCCTTGGGCGTTGCGCGGGACCGACTGGACCGGCACCCCGGCCTACCCCCCGGTCTGACCCAGGAGAACGGTTTCCAACGCCGCCCGGAACGCATCGGGTATCGGCGTAGGACCGTCTTCACCTAGCAACACCAGCACCGTGTCGCAGATGCCGATGCAGCTGCCCTTCAGAAACAGTCCCGTCGAGGCTATGAACGACGTCCGCCCGATGCGGCCAACCCCCGCGCCGGTCTGAATCACCGCCGGCCAGTGCGCCTCGGCGAGGAAATGCACCGCATTCTGGGACGTGACCAGCCTTAACCGGTGATTGCCGGCGCGGTAGGCCTCCGGGAAAAGCCGACGGTTCATCGTCGCCCGGGCGTTCTCGTGCATCGACTCGAGGGCGAGATTGTTCAGGTGCGCGTTGGCGTCCATATCGCCATACCGGGCGGCGATCTCGTCGACGACGGGGTAAGAGTCCAGTCGCAGACGCATCTGGTCGGGGCGTGGGGCCGTCGTCGTCCAGTCAGTCACAAGACGACCAGCCTAATTGTCGTACCCCACTTCTAGAATCGCACGTATGTTCGATATTCTGGATGAGGCGGCGGTGGTTTCCGGGATGGGCGCCGCCCTGCGCGAGGAGAGGGTGGCCTGCGCGCGGCGGATGCTGCTGGCCGGCCGGTTGGTCCAGCTGCGCACCACCGACATCGGGGAGGACGACCGCACCCAGTGGTGCATCGACAACTGGGAGGCCGTGGCCGCCGAGGTCGGAGCGGAGTTGGGCATCTCCCGCGGCCGGGCCTCCAGCCAGATGAACTACGGGGTCGCACTCCTCGAGCAGTTACCCAAATTGGCAGCGGTGTTCGCCGCCGGCGCCGTTGATGTCCGGGTCATCATCGCCGCGGTGTTCCGCACCGGACTGATCACCGACCCCGCCCTGCTCGCCCGCATCGACGCCGTGCTGGCCCGCAAGGCCCCCGGCTGGAACAAGCTGTCGCAGAATCGATTGGCCCAACTCATCGACCACCATGTCTCCTGCATCGACCCCTCCGCCGTGCGGGTGACCAGCGAGGCCACCGAGGACCGCCACATCGGCTTCGGCGACCCACACAACGGCATGGTCGAGTTCTGGGGAGCCCTGCGCGCCGCCGATGCCGCCGCCCTGGAACAGACACTCGACGGACTCGCCGATGCCGTCTGCAAGACGGACCCGCGCACCAAGGCCCAACGCCGCGCAGACGCCCTGGCCCGACTGGCCGGCACCGCAACGGCACTGGGCTGTGAGTGCGGCGCCACCGATTGCCCTGCCGCCCAAGCAGGTCCGCCCGCCCCGGTTGTGATCCATGTGATCGCCGAAGCGGCCACCCTCGACGGACGGAGCGAGACACCGGGTTATCTGCCCGGCTACGGCATTGTGCCCCCGGCAATGCTGCGCACACTGGCCAAGACCGCCACGCTGCGTCCCCTGGACCAGTCCGCCCTGGCCTGCCCGCAGGCGCGCTATCGGCCCTCGGCCGCACTGGCCGACTACATCCGCTGCCGGGATCTGCACTGCCGCTTCCCCGGCTGCGACCAACCCGCCGAATACTGCGATATCGACCACACCATCCCCTGGCAGGCCGGCGGCCCCACCCACCCCTCCAATCTCGGCTTACGATGCCGCACCCACCACCTGCTCAAAACCTTCTGGACCGGGGAACACGGCTGGGCCGAGAAGCAATACAGCGACGGCCGCATCATGTTCACCTCACCGTCGGGACGGACCTACACCACCACACCCAGCGGAGCACTGTTCTTCCCCCAACTCGGCGTATCCACCGGCCAGATCATCCTGGAAGACCGCCACCCCAACACCACCGCCGAGGCCGGCCGCACCCAGATGATGCCCACCCGACAACGCAGCCGCGCCGAAGAACGCCAGGCGCGCATCAACTGGGAAAGAGGACTCAACGAAGCACGCTTGGCCGCCCTAGAAGAAGAACGGGCAGCACGAGAAATCGCTGCCGGCCCACCGCCCTTCTAGCGCAATGCTTTACAGCGCCTTCAACTCCTCGATGACCTCACCGACCGACTTCTTGGCGTCGCCGAACAGCATCGAGGTGCCCGTTCCGAAGAACAGTGGGTTCTCGATTCCGGCGTAACCCGAGGACATCGACCGCTTGAGCACAATGACCGACCGGGACTGGTCGACGTTGAGAATCGGCATCCCGAAGATGGGACTGGACGGGTCGGTACGCGCCGCGGGGTTGGTGACGTCGTTGGCGCCGATCACCAAAGTCACGTCGGTGCGCGGGAACTCGCCGTTGATGTCGTCCATTTCCTTCATGGCGTCGTAGTCGACATCGGCTTCTGCGAGTAGCACATTCATGTGTCCCGGCATCCGGCCGGCTACCGGGTGGATGGCAAACTTGACCTCCACACCCTTCTCCTCCAGCAGGTCGGCCATCTCCTTGACCGCGTGCTGGGCCTGGGCGACGGCGAGGCCGTAGCC
>CAZRFC010000377.1:3497-4323 GCA_964598975.1 uncultured Mycobacterium sp.
GCGTCGGCGGCGGAGGTGGCCTTGACGGTGCCCTGCTCGGCCCCGCCGGGTCCGCCGACGGCGTCGGTGCCACCGAAGGAGCCGAACACGATCGCCGGGATGGATCGATTCATGGCGACGGCCATCAGGTTGGTAAGGATGGAACCCGACGCACCGACGATCATGCCGGCGACGATCATCGCGGTGTTGTTGAGCGCCAAACCTGCTGCCGCGGCAGACAACCCGGTCAGCGCGTTGAGCAGAGAGATCACAACCGGCATGTCCGCGCCGCCGATCGGGAACACCACGAACAGGCCCATGACGCCGGCGAGCACCAGCAAGAGAACGATCCACCACACCGACAGTCCACCGTGCAGCCCGATGTACACAGCCACCGCGACGGCCGCCACAAGCAGCACGATGTTAGCGGCTTGGAACAGCTTGGCGCTCTTGACGAATGCCTTCTCGACGTTCTTCGGGATGATCGTTTCCTGAAGTTTGGCGAAGGCGACCAGCGATCCCCAGAAAGACACTGAGCCGATGATCGCCGCGAAAAGCGATCCGACTACCAGTGCCACGGTCGGGGACTGCTCCGGCTTGAAGTGCGAGAAGCCCTTGGTCTCAATGAATTCGGCCCAGGCGATCAGCGCCACGGTGCCGCCACCGACCCCGTTGAACAGGGCGACCAGCTGCGGCATCGCCGTCATCTTGGTTTTCTTGGCCGGCGGCACGCCCAGGATCACGCCGAGAGCAAGACCGGCGACAATAAGGACCCAGTTGGTGGCGGCGGTGTCGCGGACCTTGATCAGCGTGGCCACTACCGCGATACCCATGCCGACGGCGGCAA
>CAZRFC010000378.1:0-4323 GCA_964598975.1 uncultured Mycobacterium sp.
GGTCAATGTGGTCAAGAACAAAGTCAGCCCACCGTTCAAGCAGGCTGAGTTCGACATCCTTTATGGCCGGGGCATCAGCCGCGAGGGTTCGCTCATCGACATGGGCGTCGACCAGGGCTTCATCCGCAAGTCAGGATCGTGGTTCACCTACGAGGGTGAGCAGTTGGGCCAGGGCAAGGAGAACGCCCGCAACTTCCTGCTGGAGAACCCACACGTTGCCAACGAGATCGAGAAGAAGATCAAAGAGAAGCTCGGTATCGGTGCGGTCATGACCGACGACCTCAATGACGTCCTGCCCGCCCCCGTCGACTTCTAAGGCCTCGACTCCCGAGGCCCGCGAGGAGCAGGCGCACGCCTTGTGTTTGCGCCTGCTCACCGTGCGGGCACGTACCCGCGCGGAACTCGCCGGCCAGATGGCCAAACGCGGCTACCCCGACGACGCCGCCCAAGCGGTGCTGGGGCGGTTGGAGGCTGTCGGTCTCATCGATGACGAGGATTTCGCCGAGCAGTGGGTGCGTTCACGACAGGCCGGTGCGGGAAAAGGCAAGCGCGCACTGGCCGCCGAGTTGCGGACCAAAGGTGTCGATGACGAGTTGATCGCCTCCGCACTCGAAGGGATCGACGCCGGTGCCGAACGGGGCCGGGCTGAGCAACTCGTGGAACGCCGACTTCGGCGGGAATCACTCGGCGACGGCGAAGATGCGAAAGTGTTGCGCCGACTGGTGGCCATGCTGGCCCGGCGCGGTTACAGCCAGAGCATGGCCGTCGCGGTGGTCACCGATGCGATAGCCGCTGAGCGGGAGCGTCGCCGGGTTTGATCCGCCTAGGCTTGCGGTTATGCGGATCTCGGTGAAGCTTGCTCCGACATTCGCCTATTCCGCACTGGAACGGTTCTGGCGCGACGCCGACGATCTCGGCTTCGACGCAATCTGGGACTACGACCACTTCTACGGACTGGTCAAGAACCCCACTCCCACCCTCGAAGGATGGACCACCCTGGCCGCCATGGGCGTGGTGGTCCGGCGGGCCCGCGTCGGCTGCATGGTGACCGGGGTGACCTACCGCAACCCGGCGATCCTGGCCAAGATGGCCGTCACCGTCGACCACATCACCGGCGGGCGCCTCGACTTCGGGATCGGCGCAGGCTGGCATGAGGACGAGCACCGCGGCTTCGGCATCGACTTCCCCGGACCGGGAACCCGGGTAGCGATGCTCGACGAGGCGCTCACCGTGATCAGGCGACTGTGGACCGAGGAATCGGTCAGCTTCGCCGGCCGCTTCTACACCCTCACTGACGCGTTGTGCGAACCGAAGCCGATCCAGCGCCCGCACCCGCCGATCGTCATCGGGGGCTCGAAGCCCAAGATGCTGGAGGTCATTGCCAGGCACGCCGACGAGTGGAACATGCCCAGCCATGACGGTCCCCAGGAGTGGGGGCAGGCCAACCGCCGCCTCGATGAAGCTTGCGCGAACATGGGCCGCGAGCCTCGTGAGGTGCGCCGTGGGGCGCAGCTTTTCCTGCACCCACGCAAGCCCGGCCAGGTCGACGATAAATTGGCGTTATTGCCCCAGTACGCCGAACTGGGCTGCGAGCACGCGGTGCTGTCGTTCTACCAGCCCCCGCCGCTGGAACTTCTGCAGCGCTGCGCGACGCTTTAGCTAATCGCCCGGCTCCAGCATGGCGTTGGTGGCCTGAAGCGGCTCCGGTGTGCGCTTGGAACGGCGCAGCCGACGTTCCAACCAGCCGGCGGCCGCTGACAGCGTGAAGTTGAGGGCGATCATCAACACCGCGATGACGATCAGGGCGGGCACGTAGTTGCCGTAGGTCGACCCGATCACCGTGCCCTGGCGGACCATCTCCAGGAAGGTGATCTGATAGCCGATCGCGGTGTCCTTGAGCACCACCACCAGCTGCGACACCAGCACCGGCAGCATCGAGGTCACCGCCTGCGGCAGCAGAACCGAACGCATTGTCTGGCCCCAGCTCATCCCCAGTGCGGCCGCTGCTTCGCCCTGCCCCCGCGGCAGCGAGCCCACCCCGGACCGGACGATCTCGGCGATCACTGCGCCGTTGTAGAGCGTCAGGCCCGTCACCACACCCGCCAGCGCCAACTGCTTGGACGGGAAAACGTCATAGAGCGCGTAGAGGAAGTACGCGAAGATCATCATGATCAGCACCGGCACGGCGCGGAAGAACTCCACGACCACCGCACACGGCACGCGGATCGCCCGCACCGGGGAGAGCCTGCCGACGCCGAGGGCGAACCCGAGAATACCGGCCAGCACTATCGACAACGCCGCGGCGGTCAGGGTGCCGACAATGCCGGGCAGCACGTAGGTCTGCCACAGATCACCGGTGAGGAACGGTTTCCACTTGGCTGCGGTCAACTGACCTTTGCCGGCCAGCCTGGCGACGATCGCCCAGATGGCCACGGCGGCCAGAACCACGGTCACAGCGGAGATCACCCGGTTGCGCACCCGCGCCCGAGGGCCGGGCGCGTCGAAGAGAACTGACGAGGCGCTCACGGGGTCTCTCCGCTCTTCGCGCAAGCGCTCATCGCGCCACCGCCCACCGCTTGCCCAGCCAGCCGAACACCAGGCCCATCGGCAGTGTCAGCAGCAGGAACCCGAAGGCGAAGATGCCGCCCACGACCAGCAGTGCCGCGGTGTTCTCGATCATCTCCTTCATGAGCAGCGCCGCCTCGGCCACGCCGATCGCCGAGGCGATCGTGGTGTTCTTGGTCAGGGCGATCAACACCGATCCCAGCGGGATCAGCACCGCCCGGAAGGCCTGCGGCAGCAGGATCAGCCGCAGGTTCTGCCCGAACGTCAGCCCCAGCGACCGGGCGGCCTCGGCCTGACCCACCGGCACGGTGTTGACCCCGGAGCGCACCGTCTCGCAGACGAACGCCGCGGTGTAGACCGACAACCCCAGCACCGCCAACCGGAAGTTGCTGTCAGCGATCGACGTCGGTGACGTGGGGTCTGCCAGCGTGATTCCCAGCGTCTGCGCCAGGCCGAACGAGCAGAACAGGATGATCAGCGTCAGCGGTGTGTTGCGGACGATGTTGACGTAGGCGGTTCCGAGCCAGTTGAGCATCGGGACCGGGGAAAGCCGCATCGCTGCCAAGGCGGTGCCCAGGATCAGCGCGCCGATCGCCGACAGGACGGTCAGTTTGACGGTGGTCCAGAACGCTTTGACGATCAGTCCGCCGTACTTGCCCAGGATGTCGACGTTCTCCGCTGCTGCCCCGCTGGTTTCGGTGTCCAAGGGCGGTGGTGGCGGGGCGCTGATGCCGGCCGGACCGAGATTGCGGTCGAAGGCGGCTTCCCAGCTTCCGTCGCGCTGCATCTCGACGATGGCGTCGTTGATCTGCGTTCGCAGTTCGAGATTCTCCAGGCGTAGCCCGATTCCGTAGCGCTCGACCGAGAACGGCTTTCCGATGATCGTGAAGACGCCGGGGGACTGGGCGGCGAAACCGGCCAGAATGACCTCGTCGGTGCTCACCGCGTCGATGGCTCCGTTGCGCAACGCTTCCACGCAGGCCGAGTAGGTGTCGTACTGCTGCAGTTGCACGCCCGGATATTTGTCCTTGATGCGTTGTGCCGGAGTCGATCCCGACACCGAGCACAGCCGTTTGCCGCCCGCCAGCGATTCCGGGCCGCTGATGTCGGTGGTGTCGGCACGCACCAGCAGACTCTGGCCGGTGTCCAGATACGGTCCGGCGAAAGCCACTTTCTGCTTGCGTGCGTCGGTGATCGAGTAGGTCGCGACGATGTAGTCGACCTGGCCGTTCTGAATCAGCGTCTCGCGTTGACCAGACGGCGACTCCTTCCACTCGATGTCCTCGGGCCGGTAGCCCAGTTTTTCCGCCACATACGTCGCGACGTCGACGTCGAAACCGGCCATCGAGCCGTCCGGCTTCTTCACCGCCAAGCCGGGCTGGTCGAACTTGGTTCCGATGACGATCTTTTTGTCCTGGCCTCCGCACCCGACCAACGCCATCGACAGCATGACGCCCAACAGGGCGATCGCGAGCAGGCGCTGGGGGAGGGACCGCATGGGTCAGTGGCTCAGGATCTTGCCGAGGAAGTCGCGGGCGCGCTCCGAACGGGGACTGGAGAAGAAGTCCTCCGGTGCGGCGTCCTCGACGATGCTGCCGTCGGCCATGAAGACCACCCGATTGGCGGCCCGCCGTGCGAACCCCATCTCGTGGGTCACCACCACCATTGTCATGCCTTCGCCGGCCAGCGACGTCATCACCGCGAGCACCTCGTTGACCATTTCCGGGTCGAGCGCACTGGTCGGCTCGTCGAACAGCA
>CAZRFC010000379.1:0-1215 GCA_964598975.1 uncultured Mycobacterium sp.
ACCGGGGTGTTGCGGACCACCACCACCAGGTCGTTGTTGGCGCGCTGGATCAGCAGGCCGCGGTCGACGGCCTTGGGGGCCTGCTTGGGAACCGTAGAGAGCAGCACCGTGTTGGTGGCCCCGAGTCCCGCCGCCGCGCTGCACGGAATGCTGATGTTCAGACCGGTCGGCACGTAACCGATGAGGGGGGCGGTGACGCTGGACAGGGTGCCGTTCTGCGGCCAGGTCAACTCGGCGGTGGTCTGCTTGACCGGAAGGAACGGGGTCAGCACCGCGAGCAGGGTGCCCAACAGTCCGGCGACGACGGCGACAAGACGGGCGGTTCGGTAGTTCGCCCGGGTCGCAGTCACGGGGGTTGATGTTAATTGCCGGGCAGCCTCCTTCGATCGTAGGAGGCGAAATCATCAACGCCGGGGTTCGATTATCGGATGTCGGCTCGGGTCAGCAAATGCGATAGTCGTGACATGCCGTCGGAAGGGCCGGCGGACGCATAACTGAGAACTCAGGAGAGAAACGATCATGAAGCAAGCCATCACCCGGCGAATCGGTGTGGCCTTGGGAGCCGCTGCCATCGCCGCCAGTGCGATGTCGCTCGCTGCGTGCAGCAAGAGCGAGGAGAAGCCCGCCTCGCCGTCTTCGACGGTCTCGTCCACGGTCGCGCCCACCGAGAAGAACATCAACGACGGTTGGGATGGCCGGCCCAACAACGGCGGGCGGCCGGACTTCAACGATGAGGGTTCCAAGCCGAACAAGACGGAGCCGGACATCAGGGGTCCTGTCGGCCTGCCGACCGGCCAGGTCGGCAACAACTGACGCTAGTCGTCTAGCAGACCGAAGCCGCCGCGCTGCGAGGATCGCAGCGCGGCGGCTTTCGCTTGCGTCCGCGCATTAGTTCGACGGCGTCCGCACCGCCAGTACGAACGGGCCGATGTCCTTCAGGGTGAAGAACGGCGCACTGAACAGTCCGGCATCTAGGTCCACGGTGTAGCGACGCACGTTGGGCTGATTGGGGTAGACGTCCTCGGCCAACCGCAGGGTGTAGGTGTCCGCAGAACCGGCCGCCCCACCGCGGCGCATCAGGAACACCGTCGGCGCAGGCCACGGCGACCCGTCGAGGGCCTCGGCGAACTCGGCCGGGTCGGTCATCTCGCCCCAGGCCTCGATCGCCGCCGCCCGCTTGTCGAACTCGGCCAGCGGGTTGGCGTAGTGCGAGGT
>CAZRFC010000379.1:1225-4265 GCA_964598975.1 uncultured Mycobacterium sp.
GCGAGGTCAGACCCTGGAACCCGTAGTACGGGTAGTAGGACAGGAAGCTGTAGTCGGCGGTCATCACCACGGTCTCGTCGCGCGGCTTTCCGGTGGCCTGCTGGATGGCGGCATCGACCTGCGGGTAGTACTTCTCCGCGCCGGGGGGACGACGGTCGCCGCGCTGGCCGTCGCCGTCGGTGTCGGTGTAGGCGACGGTGATGTCCGGGCGCAGCACGTGCGGGATGTCCTGGCTGAAGCCGATGGCCCCGATGAGGCCGACCGCGACGGCCACCGGGATCACCTGCGGCCGCCACCGGTCGGCAAGCCCACGCGCCACATCGATGAAGCCGAACACCCCCGCCGCCGACAACAGCACCGACAACGTGGGCTGTAACCGGAAGGACAGCAGCGTGGTGCCGGCCAGGGTGGTGAGCATCGACAACAGCGACCAGGCGTAGAGGCTGAGTACGCCGATGCCTAGTGCCGCCGCGCGCACAGATCTGTACAAGCGCCAGGCCAGCCACACCGTGCCGAGCATGCACAATGCGCCCAGCAGCGAGAACTGCAACATCGGGAAGGTCAGCACCGCGCCGTCGCCGGGCAGGTAGTGCTGGGCGGCGCCGGTGTCGCTGAGAGGGCCGCGAGCGGCGCGAATCATGAACGGCGCCCAGGTGATCGCCCCGATGGCGGCGGAGATCACCGCCATCACGATCAACCGCAACAGCGGCGCTGGGTTGCGCCGGACGACGGCGGCCACCATCGCCATGAGCGTGATGGTGAACGCGGTGTAGGCCAGCAGCAGCGTGTAGAAGGTGGCGCAGAAGCCGAGGAACACCCCGACGCCGACGGTGGCCGACCAACCGCTGTAACTGTTCGCACCGCCGCCGCGCAGCGCCGACCACGCCAGCACCAGCACCGGCGGGATCAGCACGGTGATGATCGCCGCGTAGGGCTCGGGCGAGGCGTAGGCCAGCGTGACCGCGGCGGTGGCGGTGGTGACCGCCAGCGCGTATTCGAACCGGATCATGGCCGCCCACAACACGAATGCGACGGCGACCGCGATCGCCAGCGACGTGATGGCCCACGGTTTGTACATCTCCCAGGCCGGGGTGCCGGTGAGTGCCGCGGCCCGCCCGCCGATCCAGAACCAGCCCGGCGGGTAGAACGGCGGCAGCCCGGCGTAGGTCATGTCGCGCAGCGCGGGACTGTCGGTCAGGCGGGTCAGGTATTCGGTGCGGAACTGCTGATCCACCGAGATGCCGAACAGGTACAACTTGGTGGCACCCAGCGGCATGCCCAGGGTCACCACCACGAATCCCGAGAGCAACACCGGGGCCGCGATCTGTGCCAGCCACCTGGCCCCCCGGCGCAACCGCCACACGGCCCCGACGGCAACCAGTCCCACTAGGCAGGCCACCTGTCCCACGGTGGTCAGCGCGTGCAATTGGTTCGACGACGGGAACGCCGGCCACTCCACCGTCGAGATCGCCGCGAGCGCAACGACGGACACCACGACGGCGGCGATCGCTGCAAGCACCATCTGTCCGGCGACCGAGGCGCCGGTGCGCACCGCTCCCACGGGGGACTAGATGGGCAGCTTGCGGAAGATCGGCCGCGGGATGTGCCGCAGCACCATCATGACGTAGCGGAAAGTGCCTGGCGCCCAAACCAGATCCTTGCCCTTGGCGGATGCGGTGACGGCCAGGTCGGCGACGTACTCCTTGTCGACGGTCAGCGGGGCTTCTTTGACGTGCGCGCTCATCCGGGTCCGCACCTGTCCGGGCCGGATGACAAGGACGCCGACGCCGTACTCCTTGAGCGCCTCGCCCAGGCCGAGGTAGAAACCGTCAAGACCGGCCTTGGTGGAGCCGTACACGAAGTTCGACCGCCGCACCCGCTCACCGGCCGCCGAACTCATCGCGATGATGCGTCCGAACCCCTGCTCGCGCATCTTCTCGCCGAGCAGCACCCCCACGGAAACCGCTGCGGTGTAGTTGATTTCGGCGATCTGCACCGCCTTGCGCTGGTTCTGCCACAGTTCCTCGGCGTCGCCGAGGAGGCCGAAGGCGACGATGGCGACGTCGACATCACCGCCACTGAAGCACTCGTCGATCACTGCCGGGTGGCTTTCGGTGTTCACCGCGTCGAAGTCGACCAGGGTCACCGACTTGGCGCCGGCGCGGGTCATCTGCGCGACCGCGGCCTCCCGGCCCGGATCGTCGGGCAGGGCGGCCAGGATGATGCGGGCCGGTGCGTCGCGCAGGTAGCGCTCGCAGATCGCCAGTCCGATCTCCGAGGTACCGCCGAGCAGCAGGATTGTTTGAGGATTACCCACAGCGTCTAGCACCATCTAGAGCAACTCCAAACGTCGGGCCATGTCCGAGGCGAACACCGCGTGCGGATCCACTCTGCGGCGCACCGCAATCCACTCGTCGAGACGCGGGTACATGGCGTGGAAGGTCTCCGCGCTGGTGCGGGAATCCTTGGCGGTGTAGAGGCGACCGCCGAACTTCAGCACCCGGCGGTCCAGATCGGTGACGAACTCGCTCAGGCCGGCTTTGATGGGGAAGTCGACGCAGACGTTCCAACCCGGGATCGGAAAACTCAGCGGCGCTTGATTTCCCGGGCCGAACAGTTTGAAGACGTTGAGGAACGTGTAGTGCCCCGAGGCCTGGATGTCGACGATGATCGCCTTAAACTCCTCGACCGCCTCCAGGGGGACGACGAACTGGTACTGCAGGAATCCGGCCGGCCCGTAAGCCCGGTTCCACTCACCGAACATATCCAGCGGGTGATAGAACTGCGTGAGGTTCTGCACCTTGCCGCGGTAGGTGCCCGACTTGCGGTACCACAGTTCGCCGATCGGGCCGAAGGTGTATTTGTTGGCCAGCCCATTGGGGAAGATGTCGGGGAAGGTAAGCAGTTGCGGCGCATCGAATTTCAGCGGGTTGCGCTGCAGCTTCTCGGGCAACTGGTCCAGTCGCGCCAGTGAGCCGCGGGAGATCGCCGCGCGGCCCAGCTTCGGCGGCGGGCTGATCGCGTCGAACCAGGCGCTGGA
>CAZRFC010000380.1:0-4251 GCA_964598975.1 uncultured Mycobacterium sp.
CATGCATCAGCCGGTGCCGCCCGCGATCCGGGCCGCGATCTTCGGGCCGCCCGCCGCGGCGTCCTCTGCGCGGCCCGCCCGCTTACGCCGCCTGCTGACGGGATGGCTGGTGATGGTGGGCGCAGGTGCACTGGCCGCCGCGTTGGCCGTGGCGTCCGCGCCGTTGGCGCCGTTGCCCGCGGTGCCGCCGTTAGCGCCGTTGCCGCCGGCGCCGCCGGCGCCGCCGTTACCGGCGACGGTGCCACCGGCGCCGCCCTGACCGCCGGCACCGCCGTTGCCTCCGGCAGACCCACTGGTGCCCGAAGCACCCGCGGTCAGGCCGTCGGCGCCCGGCATTCCTGCCTCGCCGTTTCCGCCGTTGCCGCCCCGACCGCCGGTGCCGTAGGCGCTGGCGTTGCCGCCGTTGCCGCCGTTACCGCCGGAGGCCCCGGGTTGCGCGGCCGGATCGCTGGCGGCGTCATAACCGTCGCCGCCGTTGCCGCCGTCGCCGTAGTCGCCGCCGCCGGTTGTGCCGTCGGCACCCTTGGTGCCGTCGACGCCGCCGCTGCCACCGGTGCCCTTGGCGCCACCGGCACCGCCGAGACCGCCGGCACCCGAACCGGTTCCGCCGTTGCCGCCGGTGCCGCCGGTGGTGAAGATCGCGTCGCCGTTGCCGCCGTTGCCGCCGTCTCCGCCCTCGCCGCCCTGACCACCGGCACCACCGTTACCGCCGTTGCCGTTGAGGCTGCCTGCACTCGCGCCGCCACCGGCACCACCGGTACCGCCGACACCACCGGCACCGCTACCGGAACCACCGTCACCGCCGTTACCGGCCGCAGTGGTCGCCGTCGCATCGGCACCGTCGGCGCCCCGGCCGCCGTGCGCACCGTTACCGCCCGCGCCGCCGACACCACCGGCACCACCGGCGCCGGCGATCAGACCGCCACGACCACCGACGCCACCATTGCCGCCGGAACCACCGACACCAGCGGTACCCGAACCCTCCGCGCCGGCGCCGCCGGCACCGCCGACACCACCGGTGCCGTACGCGCCGGCGTTGCCGCCGTCACCGCCGTTGCCGCCGGCAGTGCCCGCCACCAACGCGGTGAACCCGACACCACCGTTACCGCCGTTGCCCCCCGAGGTCACCGCCGTGCCGTCAACACCCTTGGTGCCATCGGAGCTGGGGGTGCCGCCGCTGCCCTGCAGGCCCGCGGCGCCACCGAGACCGCGGGAGCCCGGATTCCCGCCGTTGCCGCCCTTGGCCCCATCGAGGAAGGACGCGTTGCCGTTGCCGCCGTTACCACCGGTACCTCCGGCTGCGGCGTTACCGCCCTGGCCTCCGCTACCGCCGATCCCGTTGGCGCCGTTCACTGCATTGCCGCCCTGACCGCCGGCACCGGCATTGCCGCCACTGCCGCCGTTACCCCCGTTACCGCCGGCCGTCGCCTGGGCGTTCGCCGTCGCATCGGCACCATCGGCGCCGTTGCCCGCAACCCCGCCGTCGGCGCCGTTGCCCCCGGCACCGCCGGCGCCACCGTTACCGGCGATCGTGCCACCGGAACCGCCCTTGCCGCCGGCACCGCCGTTACCGCCGGCAGACCCACTGGTCCCCGACGCACCGGCAACCTGGCCGTCAGCCCCGGGCAACCCGCCCTCACCGCTGCCGCCCTTACCTCCGGCACCACCATTGCCATAGGCACTGGCATTACCGCCGTTACCACCGTTACCACCATTGGCCCCGGGCAGCGCGGCCGGATCGGTCGAGGGGTCATAGCCGTCCCCACCGTTGCCGCCGTCGCCGTAATCCCCGCCACCGGTCGTGCCATCGACACCCTTGAGGCCCACGGCCCCACCGCTGCCACCGGTGCCCACCGCACCGCCGAGGCCACCGGCACCACCGGCACCGGCACCACCACCACCGTTACCGCCATTACCGCCGGCGGTGAAGATCGCGTTGCCCTTACCACCGTTACCGCCGTCGCCGCCCTCACCGCCCTGACCACCGGCACCGCCGTTACCACCGGAACCGTTCAAGCTGCCCGGACTGGCATTACCGCCCGCGCCGCCGACACCGCCGACACCACCGACACCACTACCGGCGCCACCATCACCACCATTGCCGGCCGCCGTCGTCGCAGTGGCATCAGCACCATCAGCACCCCGGCCACCATGCGCGCCGTTACCGCCGGCACCACCGTTGCCCCCGACACCACCGGCACCCGAGACCGCACCGCCACGGCCACCAACGCCACCGACACCCCCATTGCCACCGGCGCCACTGGTACCCGAACCCTCAGCACCATTACCCCCAGCCCCGCCGGCACCACCGGCGCCATACGCGCCGCCGTTACCACCGGCCCCACCATTGCCGCCAGCAGTACCCGCCGCAACAGCGGTGAACCCGACACCACCGTTGCCGCCGTTGCCCCCCGAAGTCGCCTCCGCGCCGTCAACACCCGCGGTGCCGTCGGTGCCTGCCACGCCGGTTCCGTTGCCGGCCAAACCCTTTGCGCCACCGAAACCCTTGGCGCCGGGGCCGCCGCCGCTGCCGCCGGCGCCGCCGTCGGGGTTGGTGAGGGTGCCATTGGCACCGTTGCCGCCGTTACCGCCCAGACCGGCGTTGCCACCGGCGCCGCCGGTGCCGCCGTCGCCGTTGGTGCCGGTCGGATCGGTGGCGTCACCGCCGGCACCGCCGGCGCCTCCCCGGCCGGCGGCACCGCCGTTGCCGCCGTCGCCCCCAGCGCGGGTCGGGTCGTCGGAATTCCATCCGGTTCCCCCGTTGCCTGCGGCGCCGCCGAGTCCACCGTCACCGCCGTCACCTGCGATTCCGGTCGAGGCATCGCCACCGCGGCCGCCGGCGCCGCCAGCACCGCCCGCGGCACCGTTGCTGCCGTTGGGGGTCGCCGTGGTGCCGGCCTTGCCGGGTCCGCCGCTGCCACCGGTACCGCCGTTGCCACCGCGGCCGGCCAAGCCGCCGGTCGCGGAGCCGCCGTTACCGCCGACTCCACCATCACCACCGAAATTGCCTGCGCCGCTGAGGTTTCCGCCGTTGCCACCGTCGCCGCCGGCACCGGCGTTGCCGAACGCCCCGTTGGCCCCATTTACCGATCCGGTGCCGCCGACGCCCGCTATCCCGGCGTCGCCGCCGTTGCCGCCGGCACCGCCCGCTCGGTCGGCGATCGCGACCGCGACGCCATTGCTGCCGTCCCCACCACGGGCACCGTCACCACCAGTGCCGGCGGCGCCGCCAGTGCCGCCGACGCCCCGGGTACCGCCGGTTCCTGCCGCACCGCCATTGCCGCCGGTACCGCCGCTTGCGCCATCGCCGCCGTCGCCACCGGCCTGGGCGGGTGCTGTGCCCGCGAGTCCATCGCCGCCGTCGGCGCCGTTGCCGCCCACGCCTCCAACGCCGCCGTCGCCGCCCTTGCCGTGGATTCCGGCCGTTCCGTTGGCTGCCGATCCGCCTGAGCCACCGGTGCCGCCCTGCCCACCATCGGCACCCGCGCCGCCGGATCCGCCGGCCTGCCCGGAGCCGCCAGCGGTGGCGGCGTTCGCTCCAGCGCTGCCGTTGCCGCCGTTACCGCCGGTGCCACCGTTACCCGCCGCGCCGCCCGCGCCGCCGTTTCCGGACATCGAGCCCCCCAGACCGCCTGCACCGCCGTTGCCGCCCGCACCCCCGATGGATCCGTCGGTACCGCGGCCACCCGGCCCAAAGCCGTTATCGCCGTTGGCACCTGCCGCGCCGCTGCCGCCCTGACCTCCGGCGCCGCCGTTGCCGTAGGCCGCGCCGTTGCCACCCTTACCGCCGTCACCGCCTGATGCCCCCGCGAGGGCGTTGGGGTCGGAGGCGGCGTCGTAGCCGTCGCCGCCGTCGCCGCCGTCGCCGTAGTCTCCGCCGCCGACGGTGCCGTCGGCGCCCTTGTCGCCGTCGGTGCCGCCGAAGCCGCCGCTGCCTTTGCTGCCCCCCGCGCCGCCGGTGCCACCGGCACCGGTGCCGACTCCGCCGTTGCCGCCGTTGCCGCCGGTGGTGAAGAAGGCGTTGCCCTTGCCGCCCTTGCCGCCGTCGCCGCCGTCGCCCTCGTCGGCGCCGGCGCCGCCGTGGCCGCCGCTGCCGTTGAGGCTGCCGGCGGTGGCGCCGCCGCCGGCGCCACCCTGGCCACCGGCCCCGCCGACACCGCTGCCACTGCCGCCGTCGGCGCCGTTGCCGGCAGCGGTGAATTCGGTGGCATCGGCACCATCGGCGCCCTTGACGCCGTGGGCACCGTTGCC
>CAZRFC010000381.1:0-4231 GCA_964598975.1 uncultured Mycobacterium sp.
GATCGGCCACCGGCTGCACGCCGACGCCGAACTGGATATCGACCCCGATATCAGCCTGAGTGCGGCGCATGCGCTGGCCCATAGCGCCGAACACAGGCTGACCCACGCGGTGCCGCGGCTGTCTTCGGCGCTGATCCACGCCTATCCGGCCTCCTAAGCCGTTCTGCTTGGCCGTTCTATTTGCGCGCCGACCCGGTCAGCGGCTGCCCCTGAGCGCTCTGCAGCAGGCAGATGACGGTGCTCGGCAACGGATTGTTGTCGGTGCGGTCCTGGTGGGAGTCGATCAGATAGGTGAAGGTGTACGGGCTGCCGGCCGAGGCGCGCCCGGTGTACTCGACGAACCCTGCCTCGCATTGCGTGTTCGCGGTCCCCTCCAGCGCGGCGTCGACCGGGATCGGCGCCCGCAGGAACGTCTCGGCCGCATGGGGTTGCGAGCAGTCGACCAGGGGGACGGTGACCACCGCCGGGTCGGTCGACGGCGGCTCGGCCAGACAGTCCCCGGGCTTGAGGGCGATCCACATCTCGGTGCGCGGTTGTGCGGGTGCCGGAGCCGCCGGTGCGCTCGAGGCCGGTGCGGACGACGAATCGGCCGCTTCAGTCGGCTTCTTGGCGGCGCACCCGGTCAGGCAAGCCGTCGCGACGAGTGCGGCGGTGATCCCGGCCCCGAGTCGCTGCACACCCATATGTCCCCACTTACCTCTCTTGGCCCTCGGCGATCCGGGTACCTTTATAGCGGCCGTGACGTCGGGAGGTTGTGATGGGCAGGATGGTGCGGGCGCTGGCCGCCGGTGTATTCGCCGGTGCGGCGCTGCTGGGTTCCGGTGTCGCGCACGCCGATCCCTGGCACCCGTGGGTTCCCGGGATTCCTGGCCCGGGGGTCAACATCGGTGGGCCGGGCAATCCACTTCCGCCGGGCCAGGTCAAGCAATGGATCCCCAACGTCGACGACATGGTTCCCAACTGGGGCGCCCCCGGGCAGTGGCGCTAAGCAGCTAGTCGCTCACTGACACATCGAGTCTGCGTCCAGATCGTCATTTCCGCGATTTGGGCGATCTGTGCGCAGTCTCGATGCGGTGCAATGATCGAAGAGTGAATCACTGGTTGGGTTTGGCGGCCGCGACGATCTTCGTGTGGCTGGGGATGGTGCTGGCGATCTCCTTCCTGGAGGCGCCGCTGAAGTTCCGGGCGCCGGGCGTGACCATCCAAATCGGTTTGGGTATCGGGCGGCTGGTGTTCCGGGCGCTCAACATCTGCGAGGTGGTTCTGGCGGCGGTGGCGCTGGTCGCGGTGATACTCGGCCACGCATCCACTGGGGCGTCCATCGCACTGGGGCTGGCCGTGGCGGCGCTGGGCGCGCAGGTGGTGGGTGTCCGGCCCGCCCTGACCCGCCGCTCCGACGCCGTACTGGCCGACGCGGCGGTCGCTCACTCCGGGCGGTCCCACGCCCACTTCGTCTACGTGGGGTTCGAAGCGGTCAAAGTGGTTGCATTGGTGGTGAGCGGCGTTCTGTTGCTCGCCTGACTGGAGGGGAAACTCATGGATGGGATCTCACTGACGAAGCTTGCCGAGCAGCAACTGCAGGCGGCCCGGGCGGGTCGTGCGGGACGATCCGCGCACACCGTGCACGGTGGGCACGATCACATGCTGCGCCCGAAGCAGATCGCTTTTACCGGCGGCTCGGAACAGGCCGAGCACAACAGCCCCCGCCAGTCCACCCAGCAGGTGTTGCAGGGCCAGGTGCGGGTGACTGCGGGCGATGACACCTGGTCCGGGGGGCCGGGGGACCTGCTGGTTCTGCCTCTCGAGCGGCACGGTTTGCACGCCGACTCCGACGCGGTGGTACTGCTGACAGTGCTGGCCGACAGCCGCGCGGCCCAATAGCGCAGCCGCTCAGTAGCGGAAGTCGGCCAGGTCCGTTCCGCCGCGGCGGCGTGATCCGTCTACGGCGAGCAGGGCCGGGACCATCTCGGAGATCACCAGGCCGTGCTCGGCGGTGAGTTCATCGACGATGCCGAAACTGGCCGCGATGCTCTCCGGTGTGTCGACGATGACGGTCATCACCGGGACCTGCCGCCCGAACTGGAACACCTTGTCGCCGTGCGGTTCCCGATCGCCGTGGAAACCCCACACTCCGCGCAGCACCGTCGCGCCGCTGGCGGTGCGCGACTCCCACAACCGTCGCACCAGGGCGCGGTGCACCGGTACCCCGTCGCGGCGGTCTGATTCGGAGGTGAACACCATCAGCTTCTGCCACAGCGGGCGGCCCTGATCGTCGGTGTTGGGCAACGCGGCCGGATGATCAAGCAGGCGGCCGTCCTGCTTGCACAACCGGGCCCGTTCCACCGTCATCAGCGGACGTTCCAGCAGGGCCCCCAATTGTGGGACCGAGCGCGCGGCTTCGGCGGCGCGGCCGACGGCGATGATCATCAACGGCACGTCGGCGTTGCGGGCGATGAAATGGGCGCGGTGTCGCTCACCGTGGGCTGTGCCGTCGACTCCGAGGAAAACCCATGCTCCGTCGAATCCGTTGCGGCGCAGCAGTTCACAGACGGCTTTGTAGGCCTGTACCCCGTTGACGCGGCGGTTGCGGCCGACGTAGACGGTGAGCTTCACCGCGTCGCCGCCGTCGGGAAGTGCGGGGGCGGTGTTCTCGCTCAGCAGCCTGGCCCGTTCCAGGGTGATCAGGCCGCTGGTCGTCATGCCGATCACCTCCGGGGTGAGCGCACCGATGACCTCCGGGGAGTCGACGGCGGCGATCGCCACCGCGGGATCGTCGGACAGCGTCAACGACTCATCGGTGCGAATGATGCGCCGGTGGCCGAATCCGGAGATGCCGCGCAGCATGACGCTGGTGGCCACCCGGCGGTCGGCGAACAAGTCGAACATCGCCTCGGCCAGGAAGCGGGAACCGGCGCGCTCCCGTTCGGCGAAGTAGGCGGTCAACTTCAGCGAGGTCCCGTTCACAACAGGCCCGCCACTGCCTGGCCGGCCGCCGCCGCGGCGATCCCCGCTACGACGCTGGCAATCACATTGGCCACCGCCGGGCCCACCCGGCGCTCCTCGGTGAGGCGCTGAGTCTCGAACATCCAGGTGGAGAACGTGGTGTAGGCACCCAGGAACGCCGTGCCGACCAGCAGTGCGGCGTAGTGGCTCAACGCCAGGCCGGTGACGAAGCCCAGCAGCAGAGCCCCGCTGATGTTCACCGTCAGGGTGCCGAACGGGAAGGACCGGGCGGCCCGGCGGGCCACCGCCCGGTCGACCATGAAGCGGGCCACCGACCCGAGCCCTCCGATGACCAGGACACCGGCCCAGACCGCCGCATTCATCGCAAACTCACCTTGCGAACCAGCGACGTCGCCGCATACACCGCCAGTAGCCCGGCGGTGATGCTGACCAGGGTGTAGGCCGCTGCCAGGCCGTAGTCGTGGTGCTCGATCATGTGCAGGGTTTCGACCTGCATGGTGGAGAAGGTGGTCAGGCCGCCGCACAGTCCGGTGCCGAGCAGTGGGCGCCGGTAGGCCGACAACGGCAGCCGTTCCAGCAGTCGGGTGGTGACGAAGCCCAGGATGAACGCCCCGACGATGTTGACGATGAACGTCGCCCACGGCCAGTGGCCGGGCGGCGGGGCCAGCCAGGTGGCCAGGCTTGCGCGGGCCGCGGTTCCCAACGCGCCGCCGACGAACACCGCCGCCAGTTCCCGGTTGTCATGGCCGAACACTCGAACAGTATTGCCCTCCAACGGCACAATTGCGGACATGGCGGCCAATCCCCGCGCCGGGCAACCGGCGCTCCCCGAAGACCTGATCGACGTCCCGCACCTGGTGACGGCCTACTACACCGTCCAACCCGACCCCGACGACGTCGCCCAGCAGGTCGCCTTCGGAACCTCCGGACACCGCGGTTCCAGCCTCGACGGAGCGTTTAACGAGGCGCACATCCTGGCCACCACCCAGGCCATCGCCGAATACCGGGCTGCCCAGGGCACCACCGGACCGTTGTTCATCGGCCGCGACACCCACGGACTGTCCGAGCCGGCCTGGGTGTCCGCGCTGGAGGTGCTGGCCGCCAACGACGTTGCCGTGCTGGTCGATTCGGCGGACCGCTACACCCCGACACCGGCGGTCAGCCATGCCATCCTCACCTACAACCGTGGCCGGGACTCCGCCCTTGCCGACGGAATCGTCGTCACCCCGTCGCACAACCCGCCCCGCGACGGCGGCTTCAAGTACAA
>CAZRFC010000382.1:0-4228 GCA_964598975.1 uncultured Mycobacterium sp.
GCAGGGCACGTCGCGCACGCTGAGCTGCGGATCGTCCTCGCGCACCGTGCCGATGTCGGGGATCCCGGGGTGGACCTGATCCGCTTGGTGGATCAGGAGACCCCTGACATCGTCGTCGACCGCGGGGGCACCGCCCGCCTCACCGCGACCGTGGCCAGTGGCGCGCACGCCGACCTCGACCTCGAGGCACACCTGATCAGCCCGTGGGGAACCTGGGAATGGGCCGGCCCCGCCTCCCTGGGCGCCAACCTGCCCGCGCAATCCAGCGTCGAAGTCGGCTTCGACCTCACCCCGCCGCCCTGGATCACCCCGGGCCGGTGGTGGGCGCTGATCCGCATCGGCTGCGCCGGCCGCCTTCTCTACACCCCGGCGGTGGCGGTCACCGTCCGATGAATGTGGCTGCCACAGTTGCCGGTTCACCGGTGCCGGTATCGGAGGTCGACGCCCGCGAAGCCGTCCTGCGATCCTCACCCCAAACCGCGGCGCTACCGCGTCCGGGCACCAGCGAGGGACGGCAACTGCGGCGCTGGCTCACCCAGGTGCTGGTCACCGAACGGGTGATCGCCGTGGAGGCGGCTGCGCTCGGCGTCGACGCCGCAGCCGCGCCGGGCGTCGAGGACCTGCTGCCCGACCTCACCGCCCGCCTGGAGATCGGCAGCATCGCCGCCGGCGCACTGGCCGACCCACTGGCCCGAGCGGTCTTCGCGGCCGTCACCGCCGACGTCGACGTCTCCACCGACGCCGTCGCCGACTACGACCGCCGCAACCCGGGCCGCTTCGCCTCCGACGCCGACCTCGCCGAGCACCTGCGCGGCGCCGCCCGCCGGCGCGCGTTCCGGATCTGGCTGGAACAACGCCGCGCCGCCCTGGTGTGGCTGGCCCCCGGCTACGAGCACCCCGGCGACCCCCGCCAGCCCGACAACACCCACAAACATTGATGAGCGCGCCCGTAGTAGCCCTGGACATCGGCGGCACCAAGATCGCCGCCGGCATCGTCGGCCCCGAAGGCCAAGTGCTGCAGCAGAATCGGCAGCCCACGCCCCGCAGCGAGAACCCCGACCAGGTGTGGGCCGCCGCCGAACACGCCATCGCCGAGGCGCTGGCCGCCGCCGGGGGAACGGTCAGCGGGGTGGGCATCTCCTCGGCCGGGCCGATCCACCTATCCGACGGCACCATCAGCCCGGTGAACATCCCCGCCTGGCGCGGATTCCCCGTCCGCGACCGGGTGGCCGCCGCGGTGCCCGGGGTTCCGGTGCGACTGGCCGGCGACGGACTGTGTATGGCCCTCGGCGAACACTGGCGCGGCGCCGGGCGGGGCGCGGCCTTCATGCTGGGCATGGTGGTGTCCACCGGAATCGGCGGCGGCCTGGTGCTCGACGGGGTTCCCTACGACGGGCGCACCGGCAACGCCGGCCACGTCGGGCACATGATCGTCGACGTCGATGGGCCGCCGTGCAGTTGCGGCGCCCGCGGGTGCGTGGAAGCCATCGCCAGCGGGCCGCACCTGGTGGCCTGGGCCCGCGACCAGGGCTGGGCCGGAGCCGACGCCAAAGCACTGGCCGAGGCCGCGTCTTTCGGGGACGCCATTGCTGTGCTGGCCTTCCAACGGGGCGCGCGGGCCATCGCGGCGATGATCGCCTCGTGCGCCGCGGCCTGCGACCTGGACCTGGTGGTCATCGGCGGGGGAGTGGCCAACGCCGGTCCGGTGCTCTTCGACCCGCTTCGCGAAGCCCTGGCGGACTATGCGGCCCTGGATTTCACCCGGGGCCTCCAGGTGGTGCCCGCCGAACTCGGCGGTGATGCCGGCCTGGTTGGCGCCGCCGCCCTCCTGCGCACCCCCTAGCCCCCACCGCCGCCCCTCCCTCTGGCGCGAGGGGGTGGGGGGCGCGCGGGGGTGGAGGGCAGGGGGAGTGCCAGTTAATCCACAGGCTCGGTGCGGGGTGGCTGGCGGGTCTGCCGACCCCGGCGCACTCTTCGGCCCGTGAACCGCGACGCTGCCGAACTGATCCGCGCCCGCGAGGGCTTGGCCACCACCGCCCAATTGCTCACCGCGATGACGCGCCAGCAACTCGACGTCCAGGTCCGCAAGGGCAAACTCATCCGGGTGTGGCGCGGCGTCTACTCGGTCGCCGAACCCGACCTGCTGATGAGGCTGCGGGCGCTGGATCTTCTGATCGACGGCCACGCGGTCGCCTGCCTGCACACCGCCGCCGCTCTCTACGGGTTCGGCGTCGACGAGAGCCGATCGGTGCACGTGCACGACCCGGGGGTTCGCTTGCGGCCGACCACCGGCCTCGTCGTCCACCAAAGAGAAGGCGCACCAGTGCAACTCGTATCCAGCCGCCGCGCGACGACGCCGGCCTGGACGGCGGTGGAAGTTGCCCGCGAAGCACGACGCCCGCGTGCGCTGGCCGTTCTGGACTCCGCGGTGCGCTCGCGGTGGTGCACACCGGCCGATTTGGCCGACGCGGTGGACTGGCAGCGCGGCAGGCGCGGCATCGTCAAGGTGCGCGACCTGCTGCCACTCGTCGATGGTCGCGCCGAATCCGCCATGGAGAGCGAGGCCCGACTGGCGATGCACGACGGCGGCCTGCCCCGCCCGGAGTTGCAGTACGTCATCGACGGCCGCGACGGCGAGCAGTGGCGGGTGGACTTCGCGTGGCCGTGGGCGCGGGTTGCCGTCGAATACGAGAGCGTCGACTGGCACACCGGTCGCATGGAGATGGAACGCGACAAGAAGCGGTACGCCGGCATTCAGGACACCGCCTGGATCGTCGTCCCGATCGTCGTCGGCGACGTCCGGCGCACACCGGACCGGATGTGCGCGCGCATCCAGCGCCATCTGGACCGCGCGGCCGCCTAGTAGGTCCCTGCCGAGCAGACGCAAACTCGCACAGAATCGGCGCGAATCGTGCGAGTTTGCGTCTGCTCGCGGGGGTTCGCGGGGCGGGAGGGGAGTGGCGGAGGTTAGAGGGCGGGGGAATTACGCGTTTTGGACTTCCGGAAAGAAGTGACGTCCGGTACTTTTCCACCAGGGAGTCTCGAGCAAGCGGGACTCTGAGTAGTAGGGCGAGCAGTTGGGCTGGATCAGCTTCTATGTGGTCCTAGGGACCCTTTTCGCCGCCGTCGTCTCCGTCATCGCGGACAAACTCCACGCGGCCGCGGGCACCGCCGCCGTCATCACCGGACTGGTCTGGCCGATCATCGTCGTCGGCGCCGCTCAGATGGCGCTGTGGACCGCGGCGGCCGAACTCGCCCGAAGCGCACGCCAGCACAAGACGCATACGGATTTGGGTGCGGGCGCGGGCGCACGGTAGCCTGACCGGGTTCCACCGAAGACCGTCGGTCACTGAGCGATCAGTTGAAGGTCCCGGATCCCGGGCGGCCCACGCAGGAGGACGAGGCTAGACCGCTGCGCGTCAGCGACTCTCCACGCCCCGGCCGTCTGCGCCGGGGCGTTCTGATTTCCGAGACCAAGGCCGAAAGTCTTCTGTGGTGCACCCGACACCACCGAGGAGGCAATGCATGGCCAAGCCTGAAAAGGCCACCGCGGTCGCCGAGATCACCGAGCAGTTCAAGTCATCGACGGCCACCGTGGTCACCGAGTACCGCGGTCTTTCCGTGGCC
The DNA here is from genome assembly GCA_964598975.1 of uncultured Mycobacterium sp. Classification (GTDB taxonomy): domain Bacteria; phylum Actinomycetota; class Actinomycetes; order Mycobacteriales; family Mycobacteriaceae; genus Mycobacterium. The sequence continues at coordinate 3,628 of CAZRFC010000382.1, forward strand.
AACCTGGCCGAACTGCGTCGCTCACTGAGCGGCACCGCCACCTACACCGTCGCCAAGAACACCCTCGTCAAGCGGGCTGCGGCGGAGGCGGGCATCGAGGGCCTCGACGACCTTTTCGCCGGACCGACCGCGATCGCGTTCGTCAGCGGCGAGGCCGTCGACGCGGCCAAGGCGATCAAGAAGTTCGCCAAGGACCACAAGGCGCTCGTCATCAAGGGCGGCTACATGGACGGCCGCGCGCTGTCCGTCGCCGAGGTCAACCAGATCGCCGACCTCGAGTCGCGCGAGGTGCTGCTGGCCAAGCTGGCCGGCGCCATGAAGGGCAACCTGTCCAAGGCTGCCGGGCTGTTCAACGCTCCCGCATCGCAGATGGCCCGCCTGGCCGCCGCGCTGCAGGACAAGAAGTCCGGCGAAGCCGCGTAACTAACCACCACCACAACCAAGTAAGCACGGAAGGACCACAACAATGGCAAAGCTGTCCACTGACGAACTGCTCGACGCGTTCAAGGAGATGACCCTCCTCGAGTTGTCCGAGTTCGTGAAGAAGTTCGAAGAGGTCTTCGAGGTCACCGCGGCCGCGCCGGTCGCCATGGCCGTTGCC
>CAZRFC010000383.1:0-4226 GCA_964598975.1 uncultured Mycobacterium sp.
GGATGATCGCGTACTGCGGGTACTTCTTCTGGAACGCCGGATCGTCGTAGAGCGATGCCCGCACCGCGGGCAGACCGCCTTCGATCGAGGTGTAGCGCTGGTTGGTCTCGCTGCGGATGCAACGCATCGCCTCGAACGCCTCCGCCGGTTTGCGGGTGGTGGACGCGACGGCGAGGTTGAGCCCGCCCAACGTCACCCGCGCCGGTTGGCCCGGCAGGACCCCCGGGTACGGCGCGAAGGCGAACACCTCCTTGCTGGCGTCAAAGGCCACCTGGAACTGCTCGTCGCTGGGCGAGAAGGTGCCGGCCTCGTTGATGGCGCCGGCCAACTCGGGCTTCTCGTTGAGCGGCAGGAAGGGCACCCCGCCCTTGGTCGCGTTCTCCAGCATCGAGGCGAACACGAAGGGCCAGTTGACCTCCAGAGCCGCCTTGCCGCTTTCCAGCGCCAGTCGGGCAGTGCCCTCGTCGGTCTGAGTCACCGACGGATCCGCACCGGGTGCGGTGGCCACCGACTTGATGATCTGCAATGCCTTGACGGTGGCCGCGCGATGCTCGGGCGTGTCGACCAGGGTGACGGTCTTGCCGTCCTCGGACAGCACCCGTCCGCCCGCGGACTCCAGCAGCGAGTTGAACCACACCACAAGTCCCTCGTACTGCTTGGCCTGCACCGCGATCCAACTCGGCTTGCCCTCGGCGTGCAGGCGGGTCGCCTCGGTGACCATCTGGTCCCAGGTGGGCGGCGGCGGGGAAATCAGATCCGGCCGGTACCAGAGCATCTGGGTGTTGGTGGTCACCGGCGCGGCATACAGCTTGCCCTGCCACTTCGCCGTTTCCAGCGGTCCGGGGAGGGTGTCGGCGACGGCGTCGGCCTCGGCCCGTCCCGCCGGGTCGTCGGACAGCGGCAGCGCCCAACCGGCCTCGGCGAATTCCGCCGTCCACACCACGTCCATCGCCATGATGTCCAGCGAGTCGTCGTTTCCGGTGATCCGTCGGGCCAGTTGGAGACGCTGGTCGTCGGCACCCTTGGGCAGGCTGAACTGCTCGATGCGGAACCTGCCGCCCAACTCCTCGTTACAGCGCTTTGCGACGGCGGCGAAGGTGGCGGTCTCGCTGGCGGGGACGTAGAGGCTGACAACCCCGGAGTTGTCGCCCCCCGAACCGCACCCCGACAACGGAACGATGGTCAGCGCACACCCCGCGGCCGCGGTCACGCGCCGGACACGCAGGCCAGGCTTCCTCACGGGAGGTACTTTAGCTGCGAAGTCCCGCGTGGTTGATGAGGCGGCTACCGGGCCCTCACTTAGAGCGTCAACCGCGAGAGCATGTTCCGTGCCTGCTCGGCGCCCTGCGGATCACACAGCACGTCGTAACGGCCGGCCACCAGTTGCATGGTGGAGCTGAAATCCCTGGTGCCCTTGGACATCGAATACGGGATGGCAGAGGTGATCAGGCCGAACATGATGCCGGCGGGGATGGCGGCGATCAGACTCTTGCCCAAGTCGCCGGTCAAGATCCCCAGCAGCAGGCCGATGAACACACCCAGCCAGGCGCCGCTGAGGACGCCGCCGAGAAGCACCTTGCCCCAGCTGAGCCGGCCGGTGACCCGCTCGACCTGCATGAGGTCGACGCCCACGATGGTCACCTGCTGAACGGGGAATTGGTTGTCGGAGAGGTAGTCGACGGCCTTCTGGGCCTCGGCGTAGGTGGGATAGGAACCGACCGGCCAGCCCTTCGGCGGGGTCGGCAGGCTGAGCGGCCCACGGCGCGACGAACCCGTGGCGCCGCCGGGAACCCCGCCCGGGTTCTGAGCTGACGGAAACGGACTGGTCATGGTGTTGCCTTCTCCTCATATCGCTGCGATGCCCTTAGCAGGCCGGTGCCCATACGCTAGGTTCACAGCATGACAGCCCCCAGCGGTGACCCCGGGGAAACGCCGCAGAACGGTGGCTTCACCCCGGACTTTCCGGCCTACGAGACGCCGCCGGACCCGGCTTACGGACCGCCGGGCGCGCCGACTTACGGCTCCTATCCGCCACCACCCCCGACGCCGCCGGCATACCCGCCGCCACCGCCGTACTCCCCGCCCTATCAGAGCGGTTACACCAACCCCGGCTTTCCGGGGTACCCGGGCTATCCCGGCTACCCGGCACCCCCGCCGGCCGGAACCAACACCGTCGCGATCTTCGCACTGGTCTCCTCGGTACTGGGTCTGCTGTGCGGATTCGGCTCCATCCTCGGCATCATCCTCGGCGTGGTCGCCATCAATCAGGTCAAGAAGACCGGCCAGCAGGGGCACGGCCTGGCGGTGTCGGCCATCGTGGTGGGCGTCGCCAGCCTGTTGCTGACCATCATCATGTGGACCTACGCCCGCAACATGGGCGGTATGTGATCCCGCGTCGTCAACCCACCGGCGGCACGAACGGCGCCGCGGTGCGGGTCATTCCGGCGGCGCGGCCCTTGGCGGCCACCACCAGGGCCATCTTGCGACTGGCCTCGTCAATCATCTCCTCGCCCAGCATCACCGCACCGCGCGTTCCGCCGGCGGTGGAGGTGTGCCATTCGTAGGCGTCCAGGATCAGTTCGGCGTGGTCGTACTCGTCCTGACGGGGGCTGAAGATCTCGTTGCCCGCCGCGATCTGCTCGGGATGCAGTACCCACTTGCCGTCATAGCCCAGCGCCGCCGACCGTGCGGCCACCCGCCGGAAGGCCTCGACGTCGCGCACCTTCAGATAGGGGCCGTCGACGGCGGCTAGGCCGTGCGCGCGGGCCGCGACGAGAATGGTCATCAGGACGTGGTGGTAGGCGTCGCCGACGTCGTATCCCTCGGGTTGCTCGCCGACCACCAGGGTGCGCATATTGAGGCTGGCCATCAGGTCGGCCGGGCCGAGCACCAGGGCCTCAACCCGGGGCGCCGCGGCGATCGCGTCGACATTGGTCAGGCCGCGGGCGTCCTCTATCTGCGCGTCGATCCCGATCCGGCCGACCGGAAGGCCGTGGCTGCGCTCCAACTGGGTGAGCAGCAGATCCAGGGCATAGACGTGGGTGGCGTCGGACACTTTGGGCAAGACGATCACGTCAAGGTGCGCCCCGGCCGCCGAAACCACGTCGATCACGTCGCGGTGCGTCCACGGTGTGGTCCAGTCGTTGACCCGGACCCCACGCAACTGGCCCGACCATCCGGGACCGGCCAGGGCGGCGGCGACGGCGGTGCGGGCCGCCGCCTTCGCATCCGGCGCCACGGCGTCCTCCAGATCCAGAAAGACCTCGTCGGCCGCCAAACCCTTGGCCTTCTCAATCATCTTGGGGCTACTACCCGGAACCGACAGGCAGGTTCGTCGAGGCCGATAGGCGGGTCGATCGGGATTGTTCACCCGCGGACTCCTACCCTCTGTAGTCATGGCGTCGGTGAACAGGGTATACGCGGCGCGCCTGGCGGGGATGGTGGTGCTGGGGCCCGACGGCGAATCCCTCGGCCGGGTGCGTGATGTCGTGGTCAGCATCAGCATCGTGCGCCAGCAACCCCGAGTCCTTGGCCTTGTCGTCGAATTACCCACGCGCCGAAGGATTTTCGTTCCGATTCTGCGCGTCACCGCCATCGAACCCGACGCCGTCACGCTGACCACCGGCAACATGTCCCTGCGCCGGTTCGTCCAGCGACCCGGGGAGGTGCTGGTGCTGGGCCAGGTCCTGGACACCAGGGTCCGGGTCGACGACCCGGAGCAGGAACAACTTGCCGGGGTCGACGTGGTGGTGGTCGACCTGGGTATCGAGCAGACCCGCACCCGCGACTGGGTGGTGACCCGGGTGGCGGTGCGTGGGCACCGCCGGCTCGGCCGGCGCGCCGCGGTGGTGGTGGTGGACTGGCAGAACGTGCAGGGCCTGACCCCGTCCGGTCTGGCGATGCCCGACCAGGGTGTGGCGCAACTGCTGCACCAGTTCGAAGGGCAGCGTCCGATCGAGGTGGCCGACGCCCTGCGCGACCTGCCCGCAAAGCGGCGCACCGAGTTGATCAAAGCTCTCGACGACGAGCGCCTGGCCGACATCCTGCAGGAGCTCTCCGAGGATGATCAGTCCGAACTGCTGCGCCAACTCGACACCGAGCGGGCGGCCGACGTGCTCGAGGCGATGGACCCCGACGACGCCGCCGACCTCCTGGGTGTGATGAACCCGACCGAAGCCGAGGTTCTGCTGCGCCGGATGGATCCCGAGGATTCCGAACCGGTCCGC
>CAZRFC010000384.1:0-4219 GCA_964598975.1 uncultured Mycobacterium sp.
CATCGGGCCCGACGGCGCCGGTCACTTCGTCAAGATGGTGCACAACGGCATCGAATATGCCGACATGCAACTGATCGCCGAGGCCTACCACCTGCTGCGCGACGGCCACGGCCAGACCGCGCCGGAGATCGCCGACGTCTTCACCGAGTGGAACTCCGGAGACCTCGACAGCTTCCTCGTCGAGATCACCGCCGAGGTGCTGCGCCAGGTCGATGCCAAGACCGGCAAGCCACTGGTGGACGTCATCGTCGACGAGGCCGAGCAGAAGGGCACCGGGCGCTGGACCGTCAAGTCGGCACTGGACCTCGGCGTCCCGGTCACCGGGATCGCCGAGGCGGTCTTCGCCCGCGCGCTGTCCGGTTCAGTGCCGCAGCGGCGGGCGGTGGCAGGCTTCGCCTCCGGCGCACTGGGCGAGAAGCCAACGGACGCAAAGCAATTCATCGAAGACGTCCGTCAGGCACTGTATGCCTCGAAGATCATCGCCTACGCGCAGGGCTTCAATCAGATTCAGGCCGGATCCGACGAGTACAACTGGGGTATCACCCCGGGTGACCTGGCAACCATCTGGCGGGGCGGCTGCATCATCCGGGCCAAGTTCCTCAACCGGATCAAAGACGCCTACGACGCCAATCCCGCGCTGCCGACGCTGATCGCCGATCCGTACTTCCGCAACGCGGTCGAGTCGGCCGTCGACGGCTGGCGGCGGGTGGTGGTGACCGCGACCGAGTTGGGCATCCCGATCCCCGGCTTCGCCTCTGCGCTGTCCTACTACGACGGCCTGCGCGCCGAGCGTCTGCCGGCGGCACTGGTCCAGGGGCAGCGGGACTTCTTCGGCGCCCACACCTACGGGCGCATCGACGCCGACCCGAGCGCACGGTTCCACACCCAGTGGAGCGGCGACCACACCGAGGTGCAGGCTTAAGGGGTGCGCTTTCTAGAGGGCCATGCCCCCGCCCATGATTTGACCTACAACGACGTTTTCATCGTCCCCAACCGGTCGGACGTCACCTCCCGATTCGATGTGGACCTGTCCACCACCGACGGGACCGGGACCACCATCCCCGTGGTGGTGGCCAACATGACGGCGGTGGCCGGCCGGCGAATGGCCGAGACGGTAGCCCGCCGCGGCGGCATCGTGGTTCTACCCCAGGACCTGCCCACCGAGGCGGTTCGGCAGACGGTGGACTTCGTCAAGAGCCGCCATCTGGTGGCTGACACCCCCGTAACCCTGGCCGGCGACGACTCGGTGTCCGACGCGGTGGCGCTGATCCACAAACGCGCCCACGGCGCGGCGGTGGTCGTCGACGGAACCCTTCCCCACGGCCGGCCCATCGGCCTGGTGACCGAGTCCGCGACCGCCGGGGTGGATCGTTTCGCTCGGGTCCGGGACGTCGCGATTGCAGACTTCGTGACCGCCCCTCTGGACACCGATCCCCGCCACGTGTTCGAACTACTGGAGAACAACCCGGTCGGGGTGGCGGTACTGACAGCACCGGACGGATCGCTGGGCGGGGTGCTGACCCGGACCGGAGCGGTGCGGGCGGGTATCTACTCCCCCGCCCTGGATGCTTCGAACCGGTTGCGGGTGGCGGCGGCGGTCGGCATCAACGGCGACGTTGCGGCGAAGGCCCGCGCACTGGTCGACGCCGGTGTCGACGTCCTGGTCATCGACACCGCCCACGGCCACCAGGTCAAGATGCTGGAGGCCATCAAGGCGGTCGCCGCCCTGGATCTCGGGGTTCCGTTGGCGGCCGGCAACGTGGTGTCCGCCGAGGGCACCCGCGACCTCATCGCGGCCGGTGCTTCGATCGTCAAGGTGGGGGTGGGCCCGGGGGCGATGTGCACCACCCGGATGATGACCGGAGTGGGCCGGCCCCAGTTCTCCGCTGTGCTCGAATGCGCCTCCGCGGCAAAGGAACTGGGCGGTCACGTGTGGGCAGACGGCGGCGTCCGCCATCCCCGCGACGTCGCCCTGGCGCTGGCGGCCGGCGCCGCCAACGTAATGATCGGATCGTGGTTCGCCGGGACCTACGAATCGCCGGGCGATCTGATGTTCGACCGGGATGGCCAGCCGTTCAAGGAGAGCTACGGCATGGCCTCCAAACGCGCGGTCGCCGCCCGCACCGCCGCCGACAGTTCATTCGACCGGGCCCGCAAGGCGCTGTTCGAGGAGGGCATCTCCAGTTCGCGGATGGCACTGGACCCGGCCCGCGGCGGGGTCGAGGATCTGCTGGACCACATCACCTCCGGGGTACGCAGCACCTGCACCTACGTCGGAGCGCACACGTTGGCCGAACTGCACGATCAAGCAGTTCTGGGCATCCAGTCCACCGCGGGCTTCGCCGAGGGCCATCCCCTGCCGACGGGCTGGTAGGCCTGCCCCGGCGCGACGCAAGGGCTACCATGAGTCGTCTGTTCTGCGAGCGGGAAGGGGTCGGCGTGCCGCAGGCCCCTAGTCGGGCGACGGAGACAAGGTGAGCGTCGTCTCCGTGGTGCTGAGCCTGCTCCTCTTCGTCCTGCTCACATTGGGCACCGCAGTCTTCGTGGCAGCCGAGTTCTCGCTGACCGCCCTGGAACGCAGCACCGTCGACGCAAACGCCCGCACCGGGGGCCCCCGTGACCGAATGGTCCAGAAGGCCCACCGCACCCTGTCCTTCCAGCTCTCCGGTGCCCAAGTCGGCATTTCGATCACCACGTTGATCACCGGCTACTTGGCCGAGCCGGTGATCGCGCGACTTTTCGCCCCGGTTCTCGAGCGCGTGGGTGTCCCGGAGAGTTGGGTAGACGGCACCGCATTGATCATCTCGCTGCTCATCGCGACCTCGGTGTCGATGGTGTTCGGCGAGTTGGTCGCCCAGTACCTGGCAATTGCGGTGCCCCTGCAGACCGCGCGGGTGGTGTCCGGACCGCAGGTGTTCTTCTCCGCGGCCTTCACTCCGCTGATCCGGCTGACCAACGGGGTCGCCAACTGGATACTGCACCGTTTCGGCATCGAACCGGCCGACGAATTGAGTTCAGCGCGCTCACCGCAGGAACTGGCCTCGCTCGTCCGCACCTCAGCAAAGCAGGGTTCGTTGGACCAGCCGACCGCCGATCTGGTCGATCGGTCCCTGCAGTTCGGCGCCCGCAGCGCCGAGGAGTTCATGACCCCTCGATCCAAGATCGAATCCCTGGCGGCTGACGACACCGTCGCCGACCTGTTGGACATGGTCCGCCGGACCGGACACTCGCGGTTTCCCGTCACTCGTGGCGATCTCGACGAAGCCATTGGTGTGGTGCATCTCAAGCAGGTGTTCGAGATCCCTCGGGCGAAGCGGAGCGAAACCACCCTCGGCACACTGGCGCGCACCGTGCCCGTGGTTCCCTCCACGCTGGACGGGGATGCCCTCAGCGACCAGATCCGCCGCAGTGGGCTGCAGACCGCACTGGTGGCCGACGAGTACGGCGGCATCGCCGGAATGGTGACCGTCGAGGACCTGATTGAGGAGATCGTCGGGGACATCCACGACGAGCACGACACGTTCAGCCCCGAAGTCGTCAAAATCACCGGTGGCCACCGGGTTTCGGGGCTGCTGCGGGTCGACGAAGTGGCCCAGCAGATCGGCTTCAGGGCCCCTGACGGCGACTACGAAACCATCGGCGGGGTGGTGATGAACGCCCTGGGACACATTCCGACCGAGGGCGAATCGGTCGACCTCACCGGTTTCGATCCGGACACTCTCGACGACCCGCCGGTGTGGCGGGCGAGAGTGGCCCGGATGGACGGGCGCCGCATCGACATGCTGGATCTGGTGCGCGTCCAGCAACCGCACGGTGACCAGGGGCCGGCCTGATGGGTGACCTCTTCGGACTGCTACTCACAGTCCTGCTGATCGCAGCCAATGCCTTCTTCGTCGGCGCCGAGTTCGCACTGATCTCGGCCCGCCGCGACCGCCTGGAAGCCCTCGCCGAACAGGGCAAGCACCGCGCCGTCACGGTGATCCGGGCGGGCGAGGATCTCGCCGTCATGCTGGCGGGCGCCCAGTTGGGCATCACCATCGGATCGATCATCCTGGGCCGGGTCGGCGAACCCGCGATCGCCCACCTGCTGTCCCCGCTGTTCAACCTGTTCGGGGTCCCCGAAGCGGTTCTGCACACGGTTTCGTTCCTGGTGGCCATCACCATCGTGGTGATCCTGCATGTGCTCCTCGGCGAGATGGTGCCGAAGAACATCGCCCTG
>CAZRFC010000385.1:0-4183 GCA_964598975.1 uncultured Mycobacterium sp.
AGGTGGCAAGCGGTTCCGTCCGCTGTTCACCGTCCTCTCGGCCCACGTCGGCCCGGAGCCGGACTGCTGGCAGGTGACCACCGCCGGCGCGGTCATCGAGTTGGTGCACCTGGCCACGCTCTACCACGACGACGTCATGGACGAGGCCCAACTGCGCCGCGGCGCCCCGTCGGCCAACGCCCGCTGGGGCAACAACATCGCGATCCTGGCCGGCGACTACCTGTTCGCCACCTCGTCGCGTCTGGTGGCCCGTTTGGGGCCGGACGCGGTGCGGATCGTCGCCGAGACGTTCGCCCTGTTGGTGACCGGTCAGGCGCGTGAGACCAAGGGCGCCGCCGAAGGTGACGACGCGGTGTCGCACTACCTGAAGGTGGTGTCGGAGAAGACGGCCTGCCTGATCGCGGCGGCCGGCCGTCTCGGCGGGACGTTCGCCGGTGCCACCGTCGATCAGGTGGAGCGGCTGGGCCGCATCGGCGGGATCAGCGGGACGGCGTTCCAGATCTCCGACGACATCATCGACATCGAGAGCGATCCCGACGAGTCCGGGAAGCTGCCCGGAACCGACCTGCGCGAGGGTGTGCACACCCTGCCGGTGCTGTACGCCCTGGCCGAGACCGGACCGGCCGCCGACCGGCTGCGGGTGCTGCTCAAGGGTCCGGTCACCGACGACGATGCGGTGGACGAGGCGCTGTCGCTGCTGCGGGCCTCGGGGGGAATCGCCGCCGCCAAGGCCACCGTCCAGCAATACGCCGCGCAGGCGCGCGCCCAGCTCGCCGAGCTTCCGGACGTGCCCGGACGGCGGGCCCTGGCTTCGCTGGTGGACTACACGGTTAACCGACACGGTTAACCCGATCCGGAACTCTCGCCGCCTTCCGAGGCGTTAATGTGCGGAGAGCCGTCTAAGGAGGACCTAGATGACCTGGCACCCCACTGCCAACCGGATGAAGACCTTTCTGCTGCTGGTCTTGATGTCGGGCCTGATCGTCTTCGTCGGCAGCCTGTTCGGGCGGAACACGATGTACCTCTCGGTGCTGATGGCCGTCGGCATGAACGCCTACGTGTACTTCAACAGCGACAAGATGGCGCTTCGGGCCATGAACGCCCAACCGGTGACCGAGGTTCAGGCGCCGCAGATCTATGCGATGGTGCGTGAACTGGCGACGACCGCACACCAGCCGATGCCGCGTCTGTTCATCGCCCAGACCGACAACCCGAACGCCTTTGCCACCGGCCGCAATCCGCGTAACGCCGCAGTGTGCTGCACCACCGGAATCCTGAATCTGCTCGACGAGCGAGAATTGCGGGCGGTGCTGGGCCACGAACTCTCCCACGTCTACAACCGGGACATCCTGATCTCGTGTGTGGCCGGTGCGTTGGCGTCGATCATCACCGGGCTTGCTCAGATGGCGATGTTCGCCTCGTACTCCGGTGGCCGAGGTAATGGGCGCGCCAATCCGCTTGCCCTGCTTCTGGTTTCGTTGCTCGGTCCGTTCGCGGCGACGCTGATCAAGATGGCCGTCTCCCGGACGCGGGAGTACCAGGCCGACGAATCCGGTGCGCAGTTGTCCGGTGATCCGCTGGCACTGGCCTCGGCTTTACGCAAGATCAGCGGGGGCGTCCAGCTGGCTCCGCTGCCCGATGAGCCGAAGATGGCTGATCAGGCGCACCTGATGATCGCCAACCCGTTCCGCGCCGGCGACCGGATGGGTAAGCTGTTCTCGACGCACCCGCCGATCGAGGACCGCATTGCGCGGTTGCAGAGGATGGCCGGCGGCCAGTAGAGACCAGGGCCGCTACCCGGTTACGGGGCGGAGTCGGTGTTCCGGGATTCGCCGGACCCGGACGGCTTGTTCGACGCCCCCGGGTTGATGGCCTTACCGACCGCGTCGGTCACCGCATCCACGGCCGATCCCAGGGCATCCTTGACCTTGCCCAGGACCGGGAAGTTGGGGTTCTGACCGCCGGTACCGGTCGACCCGCCGGTGCCGGAGTCCGGGCTGAAGTCCATCGGCGGCCGCACCACGTTGACCCGTGGGCCGGGCCGCGAATCGGAGTCCTGGATGCCGGTGACGGGCGCGATCGGTCCGGGATCAAAGCTCGGCACGGTAATTTCCGGGGACGGTGACGGCACCGACGCGGCCGTGGGCAGCGACGGCGCAGCCGCGGCCTGGGTTGCCGTCGGGACGTTCGGGGCGCCGAGGAAGACCTGTCCGGGGTTGGGCACCGGCGGAAGCCAGGCCGCGACCTCGTCGGGCAGCACGTCGGTCAGCGACTTGTAGGCCACCACGGTCAGATCGTTGATCTTCTGGACGATCGCGACGATGCCGTCGGGATAGGTGACCGTGGTGATGTTGGTCGTCGGGTCGGTCTTGCAGCTCACCGAACCGGTGCAGTCCACCTTGCCCTGGGCGTCGACCACCGGCTTGACCGGCAGGATCGCCACGTCCTTGAGGTTGGGTGCGACGGTCGGGCTGATGCTCGGCACTGCCAGCGGGGCCGCCGGGCTGGGGGTGGCGCCCGCTTCGAAGGCCGCCCGGATGGGGGAGTCGGGGATCTCGGCGGTGGGGCTGGGCGGGCCCTTCAGCAGGGCGGCCAGTTCGGAGGCGTCGTCGGCTGCGCCGTCGCCGATCGCGAGAATGTCGGCAGCGTTACCCGGGCTGAACACGTCCATCGGGCCGCCGAAGCTGGCGTGGATGAAGCCGTCGGGGGTCTGCGAGGTGGAGGCCAGGACCATCAGGCTCGCGGCGACGCCGACGGCAGCCGCGCCAGCGCGCAGCCCGTCCTTGACGTGCCCGTCCATCATGCTCCCGTTGCCTCTCAGCTTTTGTTAATGCCAATCATAGAATAGGCCATTCTGATTCGCATCAAACACTCGGGTTTCCTGCTGATTCCACTTCGGTACGGTGTCGTGATGATCCTCAGAATACCGGTCTTTGCGTCGTTGTGTGCGGCGCTGGCTTTGCCTGCCGCCGCCTCTGCGGACCCGGATGCCGCCCCACCTCCGCCGATACCCAACGTCAACGCGTACACGCCGCTGAATCCGGCCGAGTACTCGGTCATGGGCGGCACCTGGTATGCGTTTGCTGGGCCGCCGGGTGTGATTTGCATCATCAACAGGCAGAACGGTGACTACGGGTGCAGCGGCCCGTTGCCCGGGGCTCCGGGCGGGGCGAATCTGGTCAGCGCGGGCCAGTCCGGGGCGCCGACGTTCTCCGCCACCGCGCAGCCGTTGTTCGCTGCCGCGGGCCCGGTCAAGGAGTTGCCGGCCAACACCCGGTTGAGTTTCCGGGATGTCAGCTGCGGTGTGGACGCCGCCGGTGTGGTCGCCTGCCTGAACGCCCGTGAACAGGTCGGATTCGTCGTCAGCGCGGCGGGGTCGTGGGTCAACGGAATCAACCCGATGGTGACTCGCCCGGAAGGCACCCCGCTGCTGCCCGGGCTGCCGCCCGCCTTCCCGGGGATGCCCGCCGGCTAAAGCCGGCTAAAGCGGCTCAGAACGGGGTGCCGTCGACCTCGTGGCCGGGCTTCTGCGCCATCAGGCCGCGGTAGGCCTGCTCCACGGTTGCGCCGTGGTTCACCACCGCGTCCACCTCTTTGGCGATGGGCATGTTGACGCCGAACTTCTCGGAGAACTCCATGATCACGCTGGCGGCCTTGACGCCCTCGGCCACCTGGTTCATGCCGGCGATGATCTCCTGGACGGTCTTGCCCGAGCCCAGTTCCTCGCCGACGTGACGGTTGCGGCTGCGCTTGGAGGTGCAGGTGACGATCAGGTCGCCCATACCGGCCAGGCCGGCGAAGGTGTCGCGCTGGCCGCCGATCGCCACGCCTAGCTTGGACATCTCGTTCACGGCGCGGGTCATCACCATGGCGCGGGTGTTCTCGCCGATGCCCAGTGAGTAGCCCATCCCGACGGCGATGGCGTAGACGTTCTTGAGTGCCCCGGCGATCTCCACGCCGATCACGTCGTCGCTGGTGTAGGTGCGAAACCGGCTGGTGCGGAACATGCTTGCCAGGTTGGCGGCCAGATTGCGGTCGGGCATCGCCAGGACGGCTGCGGCGGCGTAGCCCTCGGCGACCTCACGGGCGATATTGGGCCCGGCCAGGATGCCCGCCGGGTGGCCCGGGAGCACCTCCTCGACGATCTGGCTCATCCGCATGTTGGTGCCCTGCTCGAGGCCCT
>CAZRFC010000386.1:0-4178 GCA_964598975.1 uncultured Mycobacterium sp.
GGCGGTCGACGCGAACATGGCCGTCGTCTACGGCTCCTCGATCCAACTCGTCGCCGGGCACGAAGCCGGCCGGGTCGGCTACGAGACCCAGCCCGACACTCGCCGGCCTGACGAGGTGCCGGTCGGGTCTCAGCTCCAAACCGTCTCGGGTTGGCGGCAGTTGCGCCGGGACCGGATCGAAGCGGCCCGGAAGCAGCTCGCGAAGAAGTACCCGTTGAGGAAGAACTGATGCCGGGCCTCTCACTCGACGGCGACTTCTTCACCCCGCTGTTCACGGGGACGTCGCAGAACGCCCTCGTCCCGCACACCTGGGACGTGGGGGTGGGTGGTCGCGGCTACATGCTGGACCGCACGTTCCTCGCGCAGCAGCCGATGATCTCGAGCATCCGTGCGACCCGCACCCAGTCGGACGGATCGCAGGAGCCGGGCGAGCAGTCCCTCACCCCGGATGACTTGTGGCGCCGCTCGCAGCAGTCATGGCATTTCGGGGCGGGACAGGACTACCTGGACCGGGAAGATTCGATCCGGTCCCGGTTCCGCACATCGAAGGGGATCGACCCGTGGACCCGCGGGCAGATCAGTCTCCTCCCGACGACCGAAGAGGTGTTGGATTCGGCGGAGTCGAACCTGATCCTCATGCCCGCCGGGTCGCGCCTCTACGTCGCGGACGGGACCGCGTTGAAGTACACGACGGATCTCGATTCGTGGACGACGGTCACCGGCACGTCAGGTTCGGCGATCACCGGCCTCGCGTCCGACGGGTACTACGTGTGGATCACCGACGGCGCGAACGTGTACCGGACCGACACGTCCGGGTCCACCGCCTCGTCGTGGTCGACGATCGACGCCGACCTGTTGGGATACGTCAAGGGCCGGTTGATGATTGCCGACGGGGCCGAGCTGTCGTACTTCTCGAACATGGGCAGCCCCGCCGAGACGTCGCTGTTCACTCATGCGAACGCGAACTTCTCTTGGGTCGGGTTCGCCGAAGGGCCCGGGTACATCTACGCAGCCGGGTTCGTGGGCGACAAGAGCCTCGTCTACAAGGTGACGATCACCGCCGAAGGCACGGCGCTCGGCGCCCCCACCGTCGCAGGAGAGCTGCCGGACGGTGAGGTGGTGCATTCGATCGGCTCGTACATCGGGTTCGTCCTGTTGGGGACGAGCAAGGGTGCCCGGTTCTGCACGGTCTCGACGAACGGGGATCTGACGATCGGGTCGCTGCTCCCGACGACGAGCCCGGTGAAGTGCTTCGAGGGCCAGGAAGAGTTCATCTGGTACGGGTTGACGAACTACGACGCGACGTCGACCGGGTTGGGTCGGATGACGCTCCGCTACTTCTCGGACACCGCAGCGTTGAAGCCGGCGTACACGTCGGATCTGATGGCGACCGCGCAAGGGTCGGTCGTGTCGGTCTGCACGTTCCTCGACCTGCGGGTGTTCTCCATCTCCGGGGCGGGGGTGTACGCGCAGTCGTCGGATCTCGTCGCGTCGGGGACGTTGACGACCGGGCGTCTGAACTGGGGCATCCCGGAGAAGAAGATCCCGCTGTTCGTGGATGCGACGTTCGCGACCGGGTTCCAGGGGCAGGTGACGATCGCTTACGCAACCGACGGGGATTCGGAGTTCTCCACGATCGGGACGGTCACCGAGGACTTCACGGATACGGCGACGGTGACGTTCGAGGCGACCGAGGACCCGTTGGATCAGATCGAGTTGCAGTTCACGTTGGAGCGTGACGGGTCGGACGCGACCGCAGGGCCGACGATGTTGCGGCACACGTTGAAGGCGCAGCCGGTCCCGGTGATGCGCCGTCGGATCGTCCTCCCGTTGTTGTTGTCGGAGAAGGAAGACCGGCCGCAGCGCACATGGTCACGGTTGAGCCCGTCGGACGAGCTCGCGTTCCTCGAAGGGTTGAGGATCTCGAAGCAGGTCGCGACCGTGCAGATCGGCGACGAGTCGTACTCGGCCGTGTTGGAGGACTTCGACTTCATCGCGACTCACCCGACGAAGAAGCGGTCCTACTGGAACGGCACGTGCGTGTGCCAGTTCAAGACGTTCTGAGGGTCTGATGGCGTACGAACGGAGAGACTTCGCAGGGGCCGCCGGGGCGACGACCTTGGCGATCCCGATCGACGATGCGGTCGACACGTTCACGGTCACGTCCGCGTCCGGGTGGCCGACAGGTGGGAGCGGCTCGTTCTTCGCGGTGCTGATCTCCGGCGCGACGGTCGAGAAGATCCTCGTGACGACGCGTGCGGGCACGACGTTCTACGGGGTGACCCGAGGAGCGGAAGGGACATCGGCGGCTTCGTTCCCGGTCGGTGCGACGGTCAGGCACATCACCTCGAAGACCGACTGGGACGAGATCAACTACTGGGTCGCCGAGCTGGCGGCGGCTGCAACCGCGGCGAACGATTTGATCATCGCGGATGGGGACAACTCACTCTCCCGCATTGCGAAGGGTTCCAACTCCACCGCGTTGACGGTGAACTCCGGCGGGACGCTCGGATACTCCACTATCACGAACGCGATGGTCGATTCGGTCGCCGGGTTGAGCGTGTCGAAGTTGGAATCTGTCTCCAATCAGAGGTTCTTGGGGAACATCACCGGAGGGTCGGCGGTCCCCGCTGCGCTGACGGTGGCGCAGATGCAGGCTGCGCTCGAGATCGAGGCGTACCCGTGGACGGTGGTCCGCAAGTCGTCGGACCAAGCGAAGTCGCTCGACGTCCTGGTGGACTACGACGACGACTTGACGTTCACCGCCGCGTCGGGAACGCCGTACCAGTTCGTGCTTTCCATCGTGTTCACCTCGACGGACGGCCTCAACATCCAGATTCAGGTGGGCGAATCGGCGGCTACGTCGTGTTGGCACACCTTCTACCGCGATCAGGGCACCAACGTTCTCACTCACACCGCCGGGAGCGGCGCCACGAACGTCGGTTCACGTTCCCTGTCGAACGGCATGGCGATGATTGTCCAAGGCTGGCATGTCGGCGCGGGCGGGACATTCGGTCTCCAATGGGCACAGGGAAACTCGGGAGCGTCACCGACCACCGTTAAGGCCGGTTCACTCCTCTCCTACCGGGCTCTCTCTTAGGAAGCGATCTGATGGCTTACGAACGTCGCGACTTCTCCGGCTCTGCCGTCGAGACCACCGACTCCGGTTCCCTCGGGGCAGGGGACACGTCCATCTCCATCGCCGCGTCGACCGGCTGGCCGGACGGCGGCAACGGCAAGTTCTACGCGGTCATCGACCCGGGCACCTCCTCTGAGGAGAAGGTGCTGATCACCTCCCGATCCGGCACCACTCTCTCGTCGGTCACCCGCGGGGCAGACGGGACGAGCGCCGTGTCCCACGCGTCCGGCGCCACGATCCGCCACTGTTTCAGCGCGGTCGACCACGACGAAGCGAACTACTGGGTGGCGGAACTCGCAGGCGCAGCCGGCGCCGCGAGCGACCTGATCATCGCCGACGCCGACAACTCGCTGTCGCGGATCCCGAAGGGCTCGAGCTCGCGTGTCCTTGCCGTCGATGGCGACGGGACGTTGGGTTACACGACGGTCACGAACGCGATGGTCGTCGCCTCTGCGGGCCTGTCGCTCTCCAAGTTGGAGTCGATCGCGGATCAGAGGTTCCTCGGCAACGTCTCCGGTGGTTCCGCCGCACCGTCCGCGCTCACCGCAGCGCAGTTGCAGACGGCCCTCGGTGTCATCACCGGCAACACGTTCACGACGATCCGCAAGACCAGCGACGAGTCCGTCACCTCGAACACCACGGTGCAGGACGATGACGAGCTGACGTTCTCGGCGACGAACGGTGTCGCATTCGAGGTCGAAGCAGTCCTCGTCTACGCCTCCCCCGTCGGTGGAGGGACGCCGGACTTCAAGGTGCAGATCCACGACGGCGGCGGTGTCGATGGGGCGTTCGTGGTCACCTACCTCAGCACGTCCGACACCGCGACGGTCGGGGTCGTGACCAACGGTGCGACCATCGCTGCCGGCACCGCGGCAGGGAAGCGGGTCGTCCACTTCCGCGGCGGGTTCACGGGTGGTGGTTCGGCGCTCACGGTCCAGTGGGCACAGAACACATCGAACGGCAACGCCACGACCGTCTACGCGGGCTCCGTACTGCGTTATCGCGCCCTCTCGTAACCAGGAAAGGTTCACAATGACCA
>CAZRFC010000387.1:0-4166 GCA_964598975.1 uncultured Mycobacterium sp.
ACACCATGGGCAAGGCCGATGCGCTGCGAAAAGCCATGGGCAAGAAGAAACTTGAGGTATTGGAGGCCGAGTACAAGGGCTTCCACGAGGGGATGACCGCCAACGGATTCTCCGAGCGCGCGGTCAAGGCGCTGTGGGACACCATCCTGCCGTTCGCCGGTTACGCGTTCAACAAATCACACGCGGCCGGCTACGGCCTGGTGTCCTACTGGACGGCTTACCTCAAAGCCAACTTCCCGGCCGAGTACATGGCCGGTCTGCTGACTTCGGTGGGCGATGACAAGGACAAGGCAGCGGTGTACCTCGCCGACTGCCGCAGGCTGGGCATCACCGTGCTGCCACCGGACGTCAACGAATCCGGGTTGAACTTCGCCTCGGTGGGCACCGACATCCGGTTCGGACTCGGGGCGGTACGCAATGTCGGCGCCAACGTGGTCAGCTCACTGATCGCCACCCGGACCGGCAAAGGCAAGTTCACCGACTTCTCCGATTACCTCAACAAGATCGATATCGGCGCCTGCAACAAGAAGGTCACCGAGTCGCTGATCAAGGCCGGGGCATTCGACTCACTGGGCCATCCGCGCAAAGGTCTGTTCCTGGTGCACAGCGACGCCGTGGAATCGGTGCTGGGCACCAAAAAGGCCGAGGCGATGGGGCAGTTCGATCTTTTCGGTGGCGGCGAGGGTGACGGCGCCGATGCCGGAGACTCGGCGTTCACCATCCGCATTCCCGATGACGAGTGGGAGGACAAGCACAAGCTCGCACTGGAGCGGGAGATGCTCGGGCTGTACGTGTCCGGCCATCCGCTCAACGGGGTGGCGCACCTTCTGGCGGCCCAGGTTGACACGCCGATCCCGGCGATCCTGGACGGGGACGTCCCCAACGACACCCAGGTGCGGATCGGCGGGATCCTGGCCTCGGTCAACCGTCGGGTGAACAAGAGCGGAATGCCCTGGGCCTCAGCGCAACTGGAGGACCTCACCGGCGGTATCGAGGTGATGTTCTTCCCTCAGACCTACTCGCTGTTCGGTGCGGAGATCGCCGACGACGCGGTGGTGCTGATCGGGGCCAAGGTTCGCATCCAGGACGATCGCACCACGGTGATCGTCAACGATCTGGTGGTGCCGGACTTCTCCAACGCCCAGCCCGACCGGCCGCTGGCGGTGAGTCTGCCGACAAGGCAGTGCACCAAAGACAAGGTCACCGCACTCAAGCAGGTGCTGGCCCGCCACCCGGGCACCTCGCAGGTGCATCTTCGGCTGATCAGCGGCGAGCGGATCACCACGCTGGAGTTGGACCAATCGCTGCGGGTGACACCTTCCTCGGCCCTGATGGGCGACCTCAAGGCGCTGCTGGGCCCGGGCTGCCTGGGGGGGTAATCGCCGGCGTACGGTCTCCAACCGGCCGAACCTGGCTAGGCTTGCACCATGCCACTGACCGGAGAATACGAACCGAGCACGTCCGACTGGGCCCGCGAGAACGCCGAGTTGTACATGTCCTCGGGCGGCACCGAAGGCACCGAACTCAAAGGTAAGCCCGTCATTCTGCTGACCACGATCGGAGCCAAGACCGGCAAGGTTCGCAAGACGCCACTGATGCGTGTCGAGCATGACGGCGAGTACGCCGTGGTGGCTTCGCTGGGCGGGGCGCCGAAGAACCCGGTCTGGTTCTACAACATCAAGAAACACCCCCGTGTCGAGTTGCAGGACGGCACCCGATCGGGTGACTACGAGGCCCGCGAGATCTTCGGCGACGAGAAGGCCACCTGGTGGGCGCGCGCGGTCGAGGTGTGGCCCGACTACGCCGACTACCAGGCAAAAACCGAGCGCGAAATCCCGGTCTTCGTGCTGACCCCGATTCACTGATCCCGTCTGCGCGGTGGCACCATTGACCGGTGTCCGCTGACCTGAGCCAAGCCCGTGTGTCGCCACCGCTGACCGCGGCCGACATCGACGAGGCCGCCCGGCGGATCGGCGATGTGGTGGCGCGGACTCCGCTTGAGTACAGCGACCGGCTGTCGGCGATCACCGGGGCGGAGGTCTACCTCAAGCGGGAGGACCTGCAGAGCGTCCGGTCCTACAAACTTCGCGGCGCCTATAACCTGATCATGCAGCTCACCCCGGAGGAACTCAGGGAAGGGGTGGTCTGCTCATCGGCGGGCAACCACGCCCAGGGCTTCGCCCTCGCCTGCCGGCACATGCAGGTCCGCGGCCGGGTCTACGTGCCGGCCAAGACGCCGCGGCAGAAGCGGGACCGGATCAGTTATCACGGCGGCGATTTCATCGAGGTGATCGTCGGCGGCAAGACCTACGACGAAGCGGCCGACGCCGCTCTGGCCGACGTCGCTCGCACCGGCGCCACCCTCGTCCCGCCGTACGACGATCCGCGAACCATGGCCGGGCAGGGCACCATCGCCGTGGAGATCCTCGACCAACTCGACGGTGAACCGGACCTGGTGATCGTGGGGGTCGGCGGCGGAGGTTGCATCGCGGGCATCACCACCTATCTGGCCGAGCGCACCGCGGGCACCGCGGTGCTCGGTGTCGAACCGGCGGGTGCGGCCTCGATGATGGCCGCACTCTCCGCCGGAACTCCGGTCACCCTGGATCACGTCGACCAGTTCGTCGATGGGGCCGCGGTCAAGCGGGCCGGTGCGTTGACCTACCAGGCGTTGGCCGCGGCGGGGGACATGGTCTCAGTCACCATGGTCGACGAGGGCGCGGTGTGCACCGCGATGCTCGACCTCTACCAGAATGAGGGGATCATCGCCGAACCGGCCGGAGCGCTGTCGGTGGCCGGACTGCTGGAGGCCGACGTGGCACCCGGTTCGACGGTGGTGTGCCTGATCTCCGGCGGTAACAACGACGTCTCCCGCTACGGCGAGGTGCTCGAACGCTCCCTGGTACACAAGGGTCTCAAGCACTACTTCCTGGTTGATTTTCCGCAGGAGCCGGGAGCACTTCGGCGGTTTCTCGATGAGGTGCTGGGCCCGGGCGACGACATCACCCTGTTCGAGTACGTCAAGCGCAACAATCGGGAGACCGGAGAGGCGCTGGTCGGCATCGAATTGGGTTCGGCGGCAGACTACGACGGGCTGCGGGCGCGGATGGCGGCTTCGGGTCTGCACGTCGAGGCACTGGAGCCAGGATCGCCGGCCTACCGGTATCTGACCTGAGCGCTCTAGAGGGTCAGGATGTCGGTGTCGTTGGCGCGGAAGATCGGCTCGATCGGGACCCCGAGGCGGGCAGCGTGGTCGGTGAGGACCGTGGCCCACCGCCGGTCTGCGCCCGAAACGGGATCGCAGCCCGGCCTGGTCAGCAGCATGGCCACCGACGTTCCGGGTTCGAAGTTCTCATCAAGTAGGACCAACAGCGCGCCCATGAGGCTCTCGACGACGTCTCGGTGCGGGAAGGCGCCGATCGGCATCTGACTGAGGACCTTGTGCATACACCGGTTGGAGCCGACGAAGCCCACCCATAGGAGTCTCTGGCCGAAGCCCAACGGTCCCATCAGCGCCCGCCATCGCTGCAGCAGGTCCTCGGCGGAGTGAATGGGGTCGGTCGCGGTGTCCAGGCCAGGTATCGCAGTCATGGACACCGATGATGGGCGCTGTTGCGCTGCGGTGTTTACCTCAATCCACAGGCGCCTGTTCGCGGAGCACCGCGACGGTGTGTCCCGGCAGCATCGTGCTCTTGTTGCCGACCTCCGGGCCGCCCCACTGCAGCAGCGTCTCGCCGGTGACGTCGATGCTGACCGGTTCGATACCGAGATTGCAGACGATCGCGATTCGGCCGCGGCGCATGACGATCCAACGCTGCTCCTCGTTGATATCGACGATCAGGTGGGTCAGCCAGGGGTCGGCCATATCCGGTTCACAACGGCGCAGCTGTAGCAGGCCGCGGTAGAAGTCGAGCAACGCGGCGTGGCGGGGGTCGTCGGGTTCGGACCAGTCGAGTTTGGAGCTCAGGAACGTTTCCGGGTCCTGGGGGTCGGGCACCTCGTCGGCGTCCCAGCCGTGGTCGGCGAATTCGGCTTTTCGGCCCTGTGCGGTCGCCCGGGCCAGCTCCGGCTCAGGATGGGAGCTGAAGAACTGGAATGGCCTGCTCGAACCCCATTCCTCCCCCATGAAAAGCATTGCCGTGTAGGGCGATCCGAGCGCCAGGGCT
>CAZRFC010000388.1:0-4140 GCA_964598975.1 uncultured Mycobacterium sp.
ATCTGGTTGTCCAACTCCGCCTGCGCAATGCCCGGCGCGGCGAACATCGCCGCCAGAGCGGTGACGAACGCCACCAGAACACGACCGACAATCCTCATGGTGGCCCCTAACGCCGAGATGGGTGACAGCTTCCTCATCGGTAACTCAAATCACAGTGTTACCAAATCGGTAGGAAAAATTTTCGGGCTTTCTCCGAACCCGTCAGGCAGGGGTTGCCGCGACGGGCATCACGACACTTCCGCGGCACGGCCCCTCGGCGATGTCGGTGTGCCACGCGCCCTTCAGCGACCCGTTGGGTTGGGGCTCGTAATAGGCCCAGGAACTCGCCCGTGCCCAGGACTTCTGGCCGCTGGTATCGAGCAGGCAATCCCACATCCAGTCGTAACTGGTGGTCCACGCCGACCCGTTCCAGGTGTAGCGGGCAGGCCACGGGATGGTCGGGTTGCCGGGCTTGGGGCCGTCCACGACGGTGGCGACGCAACTTCGCACCGAGCATTGGGTGGCCAGGGTGAATCGGCCGCCGAAGTCACCCTCGCGCTGCCGGCTTGCCGCGCTGGTGCCCGCCTTCTGGGACGCGAAGGTCGTCATCTGATACGGCCCGTCCCAGGCCTTGGGGGCGGCGTTCGCAACCGGCGGCCCGCCGGCCAGGACGGTCAGCACGGCCACTGCCAGCAGAGCGGTGGTCTCAGCCGCGAACAGCAGTCGACCAGTCATGGGACGAGCCTAACCGCCGCCAAACCCCACCTGTCGCATCTGCAACAAGTGTCGGGGTAGCCTCGCGTGGTGCTGCTGGCCTCGCTGAATCCCGCCGCGGTGGCGGCCGGCGCCGACATCGGCGACGCGGTCCGCATCGACGGTGCGACGCTGTCCCGCAGCGACCTGGTCGGTGCGGCGACATCGGTCGCCGAACGGGTCGGGGGAGCCCGGCGCATCGCGATCCTGGCGACGCCGACCGCCTCGACGGTGCTCGCCGTGACCGGTTGTCTGATCGCCGGCGTGCCGTTCGTCCCGGTCCCCGCCGACGTCGGTGCCGCCGAACAGACCCACATCCTGACCGACTCCGGCGCCCAAGCCTGGCTCGGCGAGGCTCCTGCGGATTCGGCCGGACTGCCGCACGTGCCGGTCCGACTGCATGCCCGCTCCTGGCACCGCTACCCCGAGCCGGCGCCGCAGAGCACCGCGATGGTGATCTACACCTCCGGAACCACCGGGCCGCCCAAAGGGGCGGTGCTCAGCCGCGCGGCGGTCGCCGCCGACCTCGACGCCCTCGCCCAGGCCTGGCATTGGACCCCCGCGGACACCCTGGTGCACGGGCTGCCGCTGTTTCATGTGCACGGCTTGGTCCTCGGCCTGCTCGGCTCGCTACGGATGGGCAACCGGTTCATCCACACCGGGAAACCGACACCGCAGGCCTACGCCGACGCCGCGGCGGCCGGGGGCACCCTCTTCTTCGGAGTGCCCACGGTGTGGTCGCGGCTGGTCGCCGACCCCGACTCGGCCCGCGCGCTGGCTTCCGCCCGCCTGCTGGTGTCGGGAAGCGCGCCGCTGCCGGTCCCCGTGTTCGACCGGCTGACCGAACTGACCGGGCACGCGCCGGTGGAACGCTACGGATGCACCGAGACGCTGATCACCGTCAGCACCCGGGCCGACGGGGAACGCCGGCCGGGCTGGGTGGGGCTGCCGCTGCCCGGTATGCACAGCCGACTGGCCGACGACGACGGCCTCCCGATCGAGTCCGACGGGGAAACCGTTGGCAGCCTTCAGGTTCGGACACCCACCATCTTCGACGGATATCTCAACCGACCGGATGCCACCGCGGCGGCGTTCACCCCGGACGGCTGGTATCGCACCGGTGACGCCGCGGTCATCGACCCGGACGGCATGCACCGCATCGTCGGCCGCGAGTCGGTCGACATGATCAAGTCCGGTGGCTATCGGATCGGCGCGGGGGAGATCGAGACCGTGCTACTGGGTCACCCCGGCGTTGCCGAGGTCGCCGTGGTGGGCTTGGCCGATGCGGACCTGGGCCAGCGGATCGTGGCGTTCGTGGTGGGAGATGCCGACCCGGAGACGCTCATCGAGTTTGTGGCGCAACAGCTTTCGGTGCACAAGCGGCCACGCGAGGTTCGGCTGGTCGATTCCCTGCCGCGCAACGCCATGGGCAAGGTGATGAAGAAGGAGTTGCTAGAGCGCGGCGAACAGTAGGTTCAGCGACTCCGCCATGGTGGGGTGGGTGAAGATCGTGTCCCGCACCTGCGGGTAGGGAATCTTGCCGAGCATGGCCATCTGCACCACCGACATCACTTCGCCGGCCTCATGGCAGAACAGCGAACAGCCCAGAATCTGCTGGCTCTGCCGGTCCACGACGACCTTGAGCACACCCTCGGTCTCCCCGGCGGTGTTGGCCCGCGGCACCTTACCGGCGGGCAGGGTGGCGACCTGGACGTCGTAGCCCTGCGCGACAGCCTGCTCCTCGGTCAGCCCGACCCGGCCCAACTCCGGGTCGATGAACAGCGTGTAGGGCACCAGTCGGCCGGCGGTGCTGCGGTCGGCGCCGTGCAGCACATTGGCGAGCAGGATGCGGTGGTCGTCCCAGGAGACATGGGTGAACAGTGGGCCGCCATTGCAGTCGCCCATGGCGTAGACGTGATGAGCGGTGGTCTCCAACCGGTCGTCGACGGTGATCGCCCCCCTCGGATTGACCTGCACCCCTGCCGCGTCGAGGCCCAATCCGGTGGTGTTGGGTGTCCGGCCTACCGCGACCAGCAGGTGGCTGCAGTGCAGTGCGGCCTGGATGCCGTTGTGGGAGTGAAGAACCTCGATTCCCGATGGTTCGGACCGCACCGAGTCGGTCTCGGTGTTGTCGAGGAATTCGATGCCGTCCTCCTCGAGCACCGTTCGGATGGCGGCGGCGATATCGCGATCCTCGTTGGGCAGAAACCGCTCGCCGCGCGCGATGACCACCACCTCGCTGCCAAGTCGGCGGAAGACCTGGGCGAACTCCAAGGCGATGTAACCGCCGCCGATGATCGCCAGCCTGGCCGGTAACTCCTCGAGTTCCATGATCGAGGTGCTGGTCAGGTAGTCGACGGTGTCCAGGCCCGGAATCGGAGGGATCGTGGTGTGGCTGCCGGTGTTGATGTACACCCGCTCGCCCCGGACCACCCGTGTCGATCCGTCGACCATCGTGACCTCGATCGTCCGGTCCCCGACGAACACGCCGTCACCCAACAGGAAGGTCATGTTCTCGGTGGTGGTGAACAACGTCCGGTGGGTGTCCACCATCGCCGAAACCACCCGGCGTTTACGGTCGATCACCGCCGCCAGATCGACCGGCGGCGGATTCAGGGGGTATCCGTAATCGCCTGCCCGGCTGACCAATTCGACCAGCTTCGCACTGGCGACCATGGTCTTGGTCGGGATGCAGGCCACATTGATGCAGCTCCCGCCGATCTGCCCCTTCTCGATCAGAGCGACGGTGTGGCCGGCATTGGCCAGCGCCATGGCCAGGGACTTGCCGCCTTTGCCGCCGCCGAGCACCACGTCGTCGAACTGCTCCACCATGCCCTGGCTCCTTTCGGGCCGACCGCCCTAGTTGGCGTGCAGCGCCTCGTTGAGGGTGATGCCGGTTCCATCTCGAGACACCACCTCAACCGCTCCGGTGACCGAATTGCGCCGGAACAGAAGGTTGTTCGCGCCGGACAGTTCCCGTGCCTTGACCGCGGAGCCGTCGGCCATGGTGACCTTGGTGCCTGAGGTGACGTAAAGGCCGGCCTCGACGACGCAGTCGTCGCCCAGCGAGATCCCCAGGCCGGAGTTGGCACCCAATAGGCAGCGCTTGCCCACCGAGATCACCTCGGTGCCGCCGCCGGAGAGGGTGCCCATGATCGACGCACCCCCGCCGACGTCGGAGCCGTCACCGACCACCACGCCCGCCGAGATGCGGCCCTCCACCATCGAGGCGCCCAGGGTTCCGGCGTTGAAGTTCACGAAGCCCTCGTGCATGACGGTGGTGCCCGGTGCCAGGTGCGCGCCGAGGCGTACCCGGTCGGCGTCGGCGATCCGCACCCCGGTGGGCACGACGTAGTCGACCATCCGCGGGAACTTGTCCACCCCGTACACCGTGACTGGTCCGCGCCG
>CAZRFC010000389.1:0-4132 GCA_964598975.1 uncultured Mycobacterium sp.
GTTCCTGCAACCACCCCGACATTCCACCGGGATGATCGGTCGGATTCGTCCGCAGAAACTCGTCCAACTCCTGCTGCGGGGTTTTGGACAACTCCCCTTCCTCGAAGGGTTTTGTCTGCGTTTCCGGCGGCGTACCGACATCAATCCCGCCCGTCCCGGTTCCCGTACCGCCAGTACCGCCCGTGCCAGTCCCGCCAGTAGCATCCTGTCCCGGCGTACCGCCCGTACCGCTTTCAGGAATGTTTGTTCCGCCAACAGCGGGTAAATCGGGCGGGCCTTCGTTACTGGAAGTCGGCGGGGAGGAAGTCTGGATGATGCGCTTCTGTTCATCTTGAAGCGCCTTGATTTTTGCTTCAATGAAATCAGGATAGCGGACAATTCCCTGACGGATCAGATCCAACAATCCTTCCGGTGGATTTGGATCAAGCGCAATGTTCAACTGATCCTGGATTTGCTGGTTAAGCGCATCCCACCTTCGTTTGGACTCTGGATCGAGCCATGACGGAGCATCGTAAACCTTGTAGGAAAACTCATCTCCGGTAATCGGAATCGTGACTGTTTTGTTTTGGAACGTCACATTCACAGGCGGCGCACCGATAATCGGGTCCACTTCCCATTGCTCGAAGTTCTCCACCGGAGCCGTCTCCGGAGGCGTACTCGGCCCCGGCCCTGCACCGGCGGCGGTTGCGGTTGTCGGCGTTGCGGCGGCGGTCGTCACCGGAGGCGTAGCCGTTGCCGGAGCGGTAAGAACCTGATCCACGGCGGTTGTCGGTTGGACCGTAGGCGGTGGAATCACCGGAGCCGTAGGTTCAACCGTCAGCAGTTGATCTGTGGCCGTACCCGTCACCGGAGCCGCCATGTCCTGCACCGGAACGGCAGGTGGCGTGGATGTCACCGGAGCAACAGTCTCCGGTGCCAGAATCTCGTCGGTGATCGAACGCTTCTTCTTCGCGTAAACCGCCATATCGCTATCCCTCACCCAAATAGTCCACAACCATGTGTTACCCATTCCCCAAATAAGTCACAAGCCAACCCACGGCCTTCCATTTGAAGACAAGAATGGTGTCACACCCGACATGCGGCGTCATCACCACAAACGTCGAGTCGCTATCGTAACGAGGATCACCGTTCTCGTTGTTCGAATCTGAATCCGGGTCGTATGACGAAAGAACGACAAGTGAATCATGCCGTGGATCGCCGGGTGGTGGTGAGCCAACCCACGCGCTGTGTGTGGCATCCCACACCCACCAATCCCCCGCCAGGCACGAATCTACGTTCGGGCAGACCCATTCAACCGTTGGGTAGTATGCCTTATTTGTCTTCCACGGCATCGCCGCACTACCAGGCAGAGGCGTCCGACTTGCAGGACGCCGATGCGTACTCATCCGCACCGTAACCGATCCCGTATTACAGGAAATCGTGTCCTCGCCCCAAATCGTGATTTGGTCGTCAAAGGGAACCCATGTAGGTGCCTCATTCGCGTCTCGCGGAAACCGCCAAAGTGCCGGGGCAAAACGGCTCGACGAATCCGGCAGAACCAAATCCCAACTGCTCGTAATACTGTTGGCGGGTCGAATATCGGTGCGACTCCCACCGTTGTCCGGGGCTTCGTAGAATTGCAACTCCACGATACCAGACCCGTCACCCGTCCACATCCCCGACAATGTGCGTACCTCGTCGTTGTTCTTAAACTGGATGATGTCGGCGAAGACGTTTATGATGCCCTGTGTCCCCTCGTTCGTATCTGCAATGATCGAGTCCACCGAGATGCGCTCGAACATATCCCGGTCCATCCACCACAGGTTCCCCGTCCCGTCCGTCAACAGTTCGCTGTTGCCCTTGACGGAGGTGTTGTAATACTCGACTCCTCCCGGCGCACTCTGCGACTCGCTCGGATTGCCGTCGTCCTTCGGCATGACAAGGAAGTAGGACGCCGTAATGTTGTTAGTGTCCGATGCTCCGGCATCGCGCTTGACGACAAACCCCGCGTACTGCCCGCCGTCCGACGTATCCTCGTAAATCTTGATCGACGCGCCGATGTCGTCCTGTATGGTGTCACGTATGGCGACACCCTGGAACATGAGGTAGAGCGTGTCCACGACACAGGGGTATATCGTGTCGGCCTGCTCGACGCATGTTGCCGCCACGTTGCACAGAGCGTCACGCACGCGGTTGTAAACCTCGTCGAATTGCAGATCGAGATGGTTGGCGAAGGATTTCAGAATCTCCCGCGTAATCATCGTGTCCGTGTTCGGCGGTATCACGATGCGGTAGGGCTTGTATAAGCCGACGCAGTTCACCGTGTCGTTCGGCACCACCAGCGGTAGACCCAACTGTTGCGCCACACCGCCCTGCACCGGACGGCTCTCCCACGCGACAAACCCAACCCACCCCATCAGGAGACAGACCACAACCCGTTTCAGCCAGATCTTCATTCTTCCGCCAATCCTCTCGTCATGCCGACAAACTCCATGCGGTTAATCTTGGGTGCGCCGCCTTTCATGCGAATCTTGAACCGCACCAGCGATCCCGTCACTTCCAGCGGCACCCGCCTGTTCACCAAATCCCCGCCCGATACCGCCGTCAACGGCACCAGCACCGAGTCGATCAGGGTGTTCGATCTGTCCGAGTAGAAGTCGAGAGCAAGCGTGTCGAGCGTTCCCGCCCGCCCCAGGACCAACACCCGTTCGAGGTTCCACCGCTGGTAGAGGTCCGCCACCGGGAAGAACGACCCCTCGTAATGCGCGTAGATGGAATCGCGGCCCTCGAACTTGTCCTGCCAGCCGACCGGGTACATACAAATCTTCGGGGCGAACGCGTTGTCGGCGGAGTCGATGCAGAACAACAACTTCTGCCCGTAGTAGATGCCCGCCGGAAGAATCGACGCCGACGACGCCGGAGAATACTCGTACCGAATCATGTGGTGCGTGGCGTTCAAGCCCTGCAAGTATCCCACGGTAAAATCGTGCTTGTACCAGACCTGCAAGTCGAGGTCGTAGACGAAGGTGCGCGAGTCGTCCACACCCGACGCCTGCGCCAGCGAAATCCGCTTGGGAAGGGTGACGTACAGTTTGTTGTCCACCACTGCCGTTTTGTAGATCGTGGCCCGGCCCGTGTTGACCGTAATCGAATCGGCGAACCAGTAGTTGATCGGATCGGACAACTTGGTGACGTTCACCCCGTCGTACTTGTAGACGCCGTTCTCGGCCACGAAGTAGTGGTCGCCGTTCCACTCCGAGACGCACCCGAACCCGTAGGCCCCGATGTTCGTGGTGACCTTGACGATCTCGTTGGGGGCGTTCAACGACGGCGAAATCATGATCTTGTAGATGGCCCGCGACTTGTAGGCGATGATGTGGTTCTGCTGCGACATGACGTTGGTGAGGAAATCACCATCATCCCTGCCGATGTAGACGTAGCCGCCGTTCTGGATGGTGTCGGGCAGGGCACTAAAGTCGGTGGTGAAAAACTCCGGCCACCAAACCAGTTTGCTGTCCACCGAATCCGCCACACCGTATCCGTACACACGGTCCTGGTGGAGAAACATGCGGGTGTAGACGGTCACATCCACGTCCGCCTGCACGATCCCCGGCGACCCGTTCTGCTTGGCGAACTTCCAGACACAATTGCTACCGGTGACAAACAGCGTGTCCTTGAACTCCATGAACGTGCAGTTGTCTTTTGTCGTGTTGCTGGAATTGACCTTGATCCATTTGTTCGACCGGGACTTCTCGTAAACGCCGTTGTCGGCGGCGGCGAACACCCGCTCCGAGTCGCCGTTGATCTGCGAGACGTGCATCCCGTAGATGAAGGATGTCGCCTGCGGCAGGCAGCCAGCCGACGAATCCGAGTCGATGAAGATGAAGCCCTGACGCTGCTGGATGAACGACCGCCCGTTCTCGTTGCGGATGTCCATATTCAGCATGTCGATGGCCGACCCGACAACGCCGTGGATCGGCTCGTCGGAATACAGTCCGTCCCACTGGTTGATCTTGACGACAAACTTCCCCTCGAAAGCGGGAGATTGCCCCAACGACAGCAGGGCAAGGAAGATGACGGCGGCGAGGGCGACTTTCTTCAAGGCGACTTACTCTCCTGCATCGGGGGATAACCCTTGAAGCCCGTGTGCGCC
>CAZRFC010000390.1:0-4101 GCA_964598975.1 uncultured Mycobacterium sp.
GTTTCGAGTACAGCAGGCCCATGGCGATGGCGGTGGTTCCGGTGGCGATGGTGAACCAGAACGGGCCCAGCACCGACAGGCGGTATTTCTGCTTGATGTCCTGCCAGCCCAGGAACAGCCACAACTCACGCTTACCGAATCCCTCGATCAGGTCGCCCCAGGCGCGGCTGAAAGTCTTGGATTGGTTGGCGGCCTCGATGATGGTCACGACGGGCCTCCCGTCAATGGTCGGCTGAATCTTTCTCTTCGGCCCATGCGGCGCAGTCGAATCCACTCCCGCAGGCCAGCCGGGTCGCGTCGGGTCACCAGGAAATACCAGCCGAACCGCACCCACTCCTGCGGGAGCAGCCTGCGCAGGCCCGGCTGGGACAGCACGTAACCGCGGTTGCGGTAGGTGAAGAACCGCTTGACCGGGTCGTCGGGGTACTGGGTGTGCATGCGGCCGCCGAGAATCGGCTTGAACTCGTCGCTGCCGTAGGGGTGCAAATAGACGGTGTCCAGGCACGTTCCGAACGGCAGCCCGCTGCGCACCAGGCGGCGGTGGACGTCGTACTCGTCGCCGCGGACGAAGAGGCGCAGATCCGGAACACCAACCGACTCAATGGTTTCCGCCCGGAACAGCGCACCGTTGAACAGCGAGGCGTAGCCGGGCAGCAGGTCGCTGTCGGGTGAGTCCTTGGTGTGCAGTTCGTCGACGTACCGCCGCCACACCAGCCCGCGCCGCAGTGGGAAGGCCAACTCGTCGGGCCGGTCCAGTGCGCACACCATCGGCGACACCTCGGCCAGGTGATGCTTGTCTGCACACGCCAGCAGGGTGCCCAGCACCTCGCTGTCGCGGGGTCGGCCGTCGTCGTCGGCCAGCCACACCCAGTCCGCGCCCAGGGCCAGTGCGTGCAGCATTCCCAGCGCGAATCCGCCTGCGCCGCCGAGGTTCCGCTGCGATCCGAGATAAGTGCTGGGAACCGGTTGGGCGGCGACGAGGTCACGCACCCTGTCGTCGTGATCGTTGTCGACGACGATGAGATGGTCGATCATGCGACTCTGGCTGGTCACCACGTCGAGGGACTTGGCCAGGTCGTCGGGACGGCGGTGGGTGACGACCACCGCGCACACCTTCTCGGTCATGGTCCGGTGTCCGCCCGATCCCCGATGGGGTCGTCTGGCGACGACCACTCCCCGGCGTGCTCGGCGATCACCTCGCGGACGTGGCGGGCGGCGTCCTCGCCCTCGTAGGCCCGCACCACCTCCTCGATGCCGCCCTGCATGCGGATGGTGCCGTGGTCGATCCACATCGCGGTCTTGCACAGCCGGGCGAGGAACTCGTTGGAGTGACTGGCGAAAACAAGGATTCCGGACCGCTCCACCAGTGCCTGCAACCGGGCCCTGGCCTTGGTGAGGAACTCCGCGTCGACCGCTCCGATGCCCTCGTCGAGCAGCAGGATCTCCGGGTCGATACTGGTGACCACGCCCATCGCCAACCGCACCCGCATGCCGGTGGAGTAGGTGCGAAGCGGCATCGACAGGTAGTCGCCGAGTTCGGTGAATTCGGCGATCTCGTCGACCTTGGCCAGCATCTGCTTGCGGGTCTGCCCCAGGAACAGTCCGCGGATGATGATGTTCTCGTAGCCGGTGATCTCCGGGTCCATCCCGACGCCGAGGTCGAAAACCGGTGCCACCCGGCCCCGGATGGCGGTGCGCCCGCGGGTGGGCTCGTAGATGCCCGACAGCAGTCGCAGCATGGTGGACTTACCGGCGCCGTTGTGGCCGACCAGTCCGACGCGGTCGCCGGTCTTCAGCGTCATGGTGATGTCGCGCAGTGCCTCGATGACGACGACGTTGCTTTCGTTGCGGCCGATCGCCCCGCCGGCCTTGCCGAGGACGGCCTTCTTGATGGACCGGGTCTTCGCGTCGAAGATCGGGAATTCGACCCAGGCGTTGCGGGTCTCGATGTAGGGGTCGGGGGACATGTCCTTAGAGGTACTGCCCGGTGCCGTGTCCCGTACTTCCCCCCGCGTTCCCGCCCGCATCGCCCGGCGAGAGCATCCCGGGCGGCAGAGCGCCCTGGCGCATGTGTTCCAACTGGGCCCGGGCCGCCATCTGCTGGGCGAACAACGCCGTCTGGATGCCGTGGAACAGGCCTTCGAGCCAGCCGACCAACTGCGCCTGAGCGATCCGCAACTCGGCGTCCGACGGCACCGAGTCCTCGGAGAACGGCAGCGCCAGTCGATGCAACTCATCCCGGAGTTCGGGCGCCAGGCCCTCCTCGAGTTCGCTGATGCTGGTGGCGTGGATCTCCCGCAGCCGGGCCCGGCTGGCGTCGTCGAGCGGCGCGGCCTTCACCTCCTCGAGCAGCTGCTTGATCATGGTGCCGATCCGCATCACTTTGGCGGGTTGCTCGACGAGGTCGGTGATGGAGCGCTGATCCTCCTCGCCCCCGTCCGTTTCGCCCTGCTGGCCGGTGAGGACTTCGATCTCGTCGTCGTTGCTGTCTGTCATGCGTGTGGATTTCCCATTTCCGTTACTCAAGGGGTGCCCGGCGTGCCGCGCCATTGATAGATGCGGGCGCCGCCGTTGTCGTAGATCTTGGCCCACGACGTGGACTTGTCCAGTGACACTAGCCCGTCCGGCATCACGAAACCTCGGACGACGGGGCTGCTGATGAGGACGTATTTGATGTTCAGTGCCCGCACCGCCTCGGCGATCCGGGGGTCGCGGTCGGCGTCGTCTGCGTAGGCCCAGAAGAGGAACCGGTTGCGGCCGGGCCCCTGCTGTACCGGGTAGTCGTAGTGCGTCCAGAGCGGGTGCAGGTCGGCCACCGCATACATCCAAGCGCTGCCGTCGACGTTGGCGTTGCCGATGACGGTGCCGCGCGCCCCCGGTAGGCCCGCCAGGTACGCGAACGCCTCCAGATCCCGGTCGTCGACGATCACCTGGTCGTACTTCTCGCCCATCAGGAACCGATGTCGGGGGAAATAATGCCAGGCCAGGGCGGTGCACATCGTGGCCAACAGTGCGGCCGTCGCGCCGATCCAGTACCGGCGCGGCAGCCCGGCCCGGGGCTGGATCAGCCGCTTGGACCACGCCACCACCAGCAGCGCCGCGGAGAACAACGCGACGCCGGCCATCGGGGTCAGCAGCAGGTTCACCACCCCGGACAGCCGTCGCGGATCGCTGTAGAAGAACTCGCTGTAGCGCTTGATGAGCGCTCCGAGGGGGCCACCGAACGGGGCGGAGGAATAGACGATCGCCGCCACCAGGAGCAGCCACACGGCGGCCGGCCACCAGATCCGTTTGACGAGCAGCAGCACGAAACCGGCAGCGGCGAGGGCGATGAGGATGTTCTGGATCGGAAAGTCGTTGAGGTGGCGGGTGTGTTGCAGCACCGCATCCGAGAGCGCCCGGCGTCGGCCCTGGTAGGTCAGGAACTCGTGGCCGGTGATGATCTCCTTCTGCCGCAGGACGCCGAGCAACTGCGGCAGCAGAACGACCAGGGCGGGCGCCGCGACAGCGGCCAGCGTCGCGAAATCCGGCCACCGTCCCCGCACCGGCCGCGGCAGGGCATCGAACAACCACCAGGCCGCCAAAAACGTCACCACCACCACGCCGGCGGTGATGTGGACCGAGAACACCGCGACCATCGCCAGTACCGCCAGCGGAATCCGGTCCCGGTGTGCAAGGCAGGAAGTCACCAGAACGAAGGCCGGCACCGCGACGCCGTAGCCGGTCATGTTGGCCATCGAGGCGGTGTTGAATTCGACGTAGGGCACGGCGGTGAACGACGCCGCCAGCCCGGCCGCGGTGCCCGCGGCACCCGCCGTCCGCCACCGGCTGGTGCGGCCGCCGAGCAGTTGCCAGGTGAGCAGGGCGGCGCTGACCGGGAAGAGCCACACCGCCGCAGCCACCGAACTCAGCGTGTAGGCGGTTGTCGGGGCGGCGCCGGTCAGCTGTGCCAGCACCGCGGCCAGCGCGTGGAACGCCGAGGGGTAGTACAGCGGGTCCTGGGTCTCGACGTTGCGTAACTCGCCCATGTGGGTCGGGGAGGCCTGGCCGGTGTCGAGGATCCAGCGGATGGTGTTGGCGTGCCAGACGGCATCCCAGTTG
>CAZRFC010000391.1:0-4097 GCA_964598975.1 uncultured Mycobacterium sp.
CACCGTGATGCCGTACCGCTTCAGCACGCTTCCGAGGGAGAAGACGTTTCGGACCTCGTCATCGACGAGCAATACAGTGTAGCAGGTCAGAGTCTCGTCGATCTGCCGGGGCTTGGCCAACATCGCGCGGGCGGCATCGGGCATGTCGTCGGCCACTCGGTGCAGGAAAAGGGCCGTCTCGTCGAGGAGACGTTCGGGAGACTTGGCGTTCTTCAACACGATGGCGGACGCCAGCACCTCCAGTCGCTCCGTCTCGGCGGTTGTCAGTTCCCGACCGGTGTGCACGATGACCGGCAATGACTTCTCGCGGACCTGATCCTGGATCTGCTCGATGAGGTCGATCCCGTCGATGTCCGGGAGTCCGAGATCCAGCACCAGGCAGTCGTAGGGGGTGGATCCGGCCAGTTCCGCCAGCACCTCCTGCCCGGTACCGACGCCGGTGACCGAAATGCCATCGCTGGCAATCAGATTCGCCGTCGCCTCGCGCTGTGGGATGTCGTCGTCGGCAATCAGGACATGCCGCGCACCCGGCTTCAGAAAGTCGGCGGTGGCGGCCAGCATCTCGCGAAGCGCGGCGGCCTCGGCCGGCTTTCGCAAGGTGTTGATGGCGCCCATCCGGCGTCCGCGGCCTTCATCATTGGATCCGGAGATGACGCTCACCGGGATATGTCGTGTCGCCAGATCGTGTTTCAGGGTGTCCAACACGACCCAGCCGGCCATATCGGGCAAGCCGATGTCGAGGGTGATGGCTGCGGGCTGGTGTGCCCTGGCCAGTGCCAGCGCCGCCCGACCGCTCGGGGTGATGACGGAATCGAATCCGGCTTCCTTGGCAAGACCGGCCAGCATGCCGGCGAAAGTCGGGTCGTCCTCCACGATCAAGAGAACGGGGTTGGCGCCCTGCGGCCAGTCGACTCCTGCGATGTCGACGTCGTCACCCCGGGCCGAAGAGTCTATGTCGGTGACGTCCGGGGGAGCGGGTGCGGTGGCCGGCTTAGCCGGCGCATCGGCGGCCGCGGGAGGCGCCGCGACCGGCCTGGTGGCGACCGGTCGGGTTTCCCCGATCGGCAGAGTGAAGGTGAACGTGGAGCCCTGGCCCAGGGAACTCGTCAGGGTGATCTCGCCGCCGAGGTTACGGGCCAGTTCGCGGCTGATCGACAACCCGAGTCCGGTTCCGCCGTACTCCCGGGTCGTCCCCCGAGCAGCCTGCTGGAAGGACTCGAACACCAGGTGGTGATCCTTCTGGTCGATTCCGATACCGGTGTCGATGACGGCGATCACCAACTGCCGGCCGCCGTGTTCGGCGCTGTCGACCGATGAGATCTCGACGCGGACCGAGCCCTCGTCGGTGAACTTCAGGGCGTTGGACAGCAGGTTCTTCACGATCTGCTTCACCCTGGTGTCATCGCTGGTGAACTCCCGTGGGGCGGAGGCGTCAACGGTGATGCGGAACGTCAGGCCCTTGGAGTCGGCGACGGGCCGGAACGTCCGCTCCAGGAAACCGACGAGCTGGGCCATCTCGATGGTCTGGTTTTCCACCCGAAGTGATCCCGATTCGACCTTGGCCAGATCGAGTACCTCGTCGATGAGGTTGAGCAGGTCCCTGCCCGACTGCTCGATGGTTTCGGCGAACTCGCGCTGCTGCTCGGTGAGCGGGTGGTCGGCGGCTTCGCGCAGCAGGCCGGCGAGAATCAGGATGCTGTTGAGTGGGGTTCGCAGCTCGTGCGACATGTTGGCCAGGAACTCCGACTTGTAGCGCGAGGAAATGGCCAGTTCCTCGGCCTTCGCCTCCAGCGACTCGCTGAGCCGGTGCAGCTCCTGGTTCTTCGCCTCCAGGGAGTCGGCCTGCTTCTCCAGCCGATCCGAGCTGGCTTTGAGGGCCTCCCGCTGAGACCGCAGTTCCTCGGTGGTCTCCTCCAACTCGGCGTTCTGAGTGGAAAGCAGGTTTTCCCGTTGGACCAGTTGATCGTTCGCCGCCCGGAGTTCTTCCTCCTGCGCCTGGAGTTCCTCGGTTTGCGCCTGCGAGATGCTCAGCAGTTCGCGGGTCCGTTGCCCGGATTGGATGGCGCTGATCGCGACACCGGCCCCCAGCGCCAGTGAGTCCAGAAGTTCGTGGTCCTCGTCCGAGAAGGGCTTCAGCGACGCCAGTTCGAGGACTCCGAGCACCTCGGCCTCGAACAGGATGGGGATCAGGATCAGCGATACGGGCTGGGTCTTTCCCAGTCCGGAGACGATTTCGACATAGTCGGCCGGGGCGCCGGTCACCTCAATGCGCTTGCCCTCCAACGCGCACTGGCCCACCAGTCCGTCGCCCAGCCCGAACGATGTCGGGATGTCCTTGCGCCGGTGGAAGGCATAGGAGGCGGTCAGGGCGTAGCGGCGTTCACCGGATGACTCCCGCAGATAGAGCGCCCCGTGCGCGGCGCCGGTGGCCTGAGCGGTTCTCGAAACGATGAGTCCGCAGGCCGCCGCGAGGTCGGTCTCGCCCTGCATTTCGGTCATCAGGTTCGCCTGAACCTCGACCGATCGGCGGGCCCGTTCGCTCTCGTTGGCCGACGTGGTCACGGCGCGATAGATGTTGCGGCTGGTCAGGAACAACAAAAGTCCCAGGCCGGCGACGATCGCGATGGATGAAGTCCAGATGATGATCAGACTGGTTCGGATCGCTTCGAGGGCTTGCTGATTGGCGCGCTCGACGATGGGTTCGGTGTCCGTGACGATCTGCGTGACGAGGCCTTCCAGGCGGACCGCCTGATCGTCGAGGCGGGCCTCCGCCGCGTCTTGCTGACCGGTCCGGCGGGCGTTCGCCAGTTCGGTCTGATAGGAGTTCCGGAAGTTGTTCCAGGCGAATAGAAGCGGCTCGTACTGCTGCCGGTTGTCGTGTCCCTGTGCCTCATCGACCGCACGGCTCAGGTTGGCGTCTATGTTGCGGCCGAGTTGATCCAGCCGGTTGTTCAGGTCCCTTGTGCGTTCCGGGTCGGTCACGAACAACAACCGATTGATCGTTGCCAACAGGCTGTGAAAGTCGCGATCAATGGCGATGGCTTCGTTCTGCACAGTCCGCGCCTCGAAACGCTCAGCGTAGAGATCAGAAATGCGCGATGTCTGCCAACTGAAAACGCCTGCGCTCAGCAGGATTGCCAGCAGGGCCGATCCGGACAGGATGGCCAGTCGGGTCGCAAGTTTCATGTCACCTCGGTTCCGACTGGGTGGGTGGTTTCGCCAGTATCGCGGCAGTGTTGGTCAAGACGGCCGCCAGGTCGGCGGCTTCTGTCGGCGGTGCGTACAGGTAACCCTGGTGCAGAACACATCCCGCCGTCAGAAGCCAGTCGGCCTGCTCCGGTGTCTCGACGCCCTCGGCGATCAACGTCGCCCGCATGGACGATGCGATCGCGATCTGGCCCTCCACCAGTCGCCGTGCCCGCTCGTTGGCGGGGATCTGAGCGATGAACGAGCGGTCGATCTTCAGGCAGTCGACGGACAACTGCATCAGGTTGGTCATGCTGGCGTATGCGACCCCGAAATCGTCGATGGCCAGCGTGAATCCCAAGTCCCGAGCGCGGTTCAACGCCGCGTATGCCGGCATCGCACTTCCGACGAAGGCGCGTTCGGTGAGTTCCAGGCAGACCTGCGACGGTGGAACCCCGGCATCCTGGGATGCGGCGCTGAGGTCATCCAGGAATTGGGGCCTGAGCACGTGATTGGGCGAGATGTTCACACCCAGAAGCAGGTCGGGGCGCTCGAGGCTCAGGTAGTCCGCGAAGCTGCGCTTCAGAATCCATCGGCTGAGAGCGTCGGTCTGGTTGGAGGCTTCGGCCAGCGCGACGATCTGGCTCGCCGGCACCTCCTCGTTGTCGATCCGCCAGCGCACCAGGGCTTCGATGCCGACCAACGCTCCCGTCGCGGCGTTCACGATCGGCTGGTAGACCATCCGAAGCTCCGACCTCACGATGGCGTCGGAAACCTCGGCCCGAAGGTGGGCCTGCTCCTGGTGCCGCGAACCGATCAGATCGGTATAGAAGACGCACGTTTCCAGGCGGTGCTTCTTCGCTTCGAACATGGCCAGGTCGGCCTGGGACAACAGTTCCTCGGGGGTTCGC
>CAZRFC010000392.1:0-4086 GCA_964598975.1 uncultured Mycobacterium sp.
CGGTGGTCGAGCTCGTGGAGTCGGCCAAGGCCAAGAAGGGAGACGGGAAGTGAAGAAGCGGATGCTTGCGCTGGCGGCGTTCGTGATGCTCGCCGCGTCCCATGTGTACGCGGTGAGCGTGACCACGAAGATCGCGCAGGACAACCTCGACGACGCCGATTCGCTGTCGGCGACGGCGGACACCTCGGATGTGTTCGTTATCCGGACCGACGCGACCGCGTTGCGGGTTCTGGCGTGGTCCGACTCGGTGATGATCTACAAGACGCAGGTGCTGCCGCCGGGCGGGAGCACGTGGCTGACCGTGGACACGGACACGACCGCGGTGGCGATCCCGGAGAACACGGGCGACCTGACCTCGATCTACGCGGGGTGGAGCGTTCGCGTGATCCTGGACGGGTTGTGGAGCACGGGCAAGAAGATCGGGCAGGCGTACATCAACTGGACGAAGTAACTGTGGCCCCCGGGCGGAGCGGTGGCGTGCCGCCCGGGGGTTGACCTGGAGGGGATGGCAAATGGCGACGAAAGGGCGGGCCTGGCGATGGTCTGCGGTGATGCTGGCGGCGCTCGTCGTCGTCGCCACGGCGGGTCGCGGAACGACGTGGCGCACGAGTCGCGGGAACTTCGTCAACGACATCCGCGTGACGTCGAACGGGGTGTACCGCTTCGCGAAGGATACTCAGGGGCACACGGCTACGGCGAGTGCGGCGCGTAGCGTGACGTTCCTGGAGATCGACAACGGAACGGCGGCGGAGGCGACTTTCACGCTGTTCTGCGAAGCGGCTCCAGGTCCCGCAGACACGGTTCTGGTGTATGTGCCCGCTGGCAAGTCCCGGAGCTTCCCCGGAGTGGACATCGACTCGGTGCGGGTCACGGCCTCATTCGGCGGGGCGACGGTGATCCTCGGGGGGATGGACTGATGCGCTGGCTTCGTGAGTGGGTGCGCCGGCACTCGTGGGCGCTGGCGCTTGGGACGCTCAGCGTCCTTGTGCTGGCGGTTGGCGAAGCGAATGCCCAGTTCAGCGGTGGCGGTGGCTCCGGGACGGGTGTCGCCGGGGTGTCGGGGTCCATCTCCGCGGAGAACCCGTGGGCGGGCCGCATCGTGTTCGTGGTGGACGACACGCGGGACTGGATCCACGACAACCTGATCGACTCGCTGCGTACCGTGAACGAAGACTCGGGGCTGGTGGGCACGCCCTGGGAGATCCATTGGAACGTCGGCATTAACACGGGCATCGGGAGCGACACCGCGGACAACGGGATCGCCGGATTCCGGGGGCAGGCAGCGAGCACGGGCTGCGGCGGGTACGACTGCCGGATGACGCTGGCGCAGATTGCCACGGTGAACGCCTCGGGGCTCGTGGAAATCTGCTCCCACGGCGGCCGGCACCGCGCTTTCGACGAGTACTCGGCGCAGAGCGAGTGGCCCAAGCCCTTCGGGTCGGTGTACACGGACACTACCGCGATGGCGTGGGGCGCGGCGGATCCGTACTTCGTGCTGCGGGACTCGCTCGGGATCACGGTCAAGTCTTTCGTGACGCCGTTCCATCGGATCTCCGATCAGGGGCTCCAGGTGTTGACGAAGTACTACCGGAACATCCGCACGGGCGGCGTCTGGTACCCGACCGGACAGGCTTCCGCGGACACCACGGTGTTCCCGGACAGCACGGTGTACCTGGTGCCCTCGATGGGCGTTGCGCGCGGGACGAACCTGCAACTGAACAAGCAGAACCAGGACGCGCTCGCCTACGCGATGTCCCGGTTCGATGTCCGGAGTCAGCAGATGTGGGGTCCGTGGTACAACGGCCCGCGCATCATGGTGCCGCACATGAGCGCGGTCACGCACTCCGGGAACAGCTACGACTCGACCGTGGCGAACTTCGTGGACATCAAGTGGGCCATCGACTTCATCGCCGAGAACAAGATGTTCGGACTCCTGACACTCCACGACCAGGAGCGGACAGACCCGCAGATCGCCCCGGACCTGTACCACGAGGACTACACCACGGCGGGCGGCGATAGCACGCTCACCGGAGACGAGCTTGGTATGGTCGGCGTGATGCATCTAATCCGGTACTGTGCCGGGCTCGCGCGGAATGGGGCGCTCGGGCGGGACGGTCCGAAGCTCGTGGTGTCGAAGTTCGACG
Organism: uncultured Mycobacterium sp.; assembly: GCA_964598975.1. GTDB lineage: Bacteria > Actinomycetota > Actinomycetes > Mycobacteriales > Mycobacteriaceae > Mycobacterium. The sequence goes on from CAZRFC010000392.1 coordinate 2,145, forward strand.
ACGCGATGAACGCGCGGCTCGGGCTCTCCTACCTGGACGGCCCGGTGGACACCATCGACAACCCGTTCCTCAAGGCTCCGCGGGCCACGCCGAAGAACCCGCTCTGCAAGGTGCCGGCCGGGTTCTTCTACGATCTCGGCTACGACTCGACGGGGACCACGGCGGACGGGGCGTGGGGTGACTCGTCGTGGGGCTACGTCTCGCCCGACTCCGTGCTCGTGGCCGGCGGATGGTTCGGCTACGCGGTGAACGACGGGGCCCAGGCGGTGGCGTATGACTCAACGTACACGACGGGGTTGTGGGCGTCCACGACTTCCTCGGGCAACTTCAAGTCCCTGCTCATCCCGGGGATTCCGGTTATCCCGGGGAGCCGGGCCCGGTTCACCGTGTACGCCTCGACGAGCCATGTCTGGAACGCAGCGGGGAACACGACGCCGCACGACTCGCTTTCGGCCTGCTACCTCAACCTGATCGTGAAGCCGTTCTTCGTCGAGCAGGATCCCAGCGATTCGACTGCGGCGTGGCTCCAGCAGGCGTTCACGACCACTACGGACGCTGGGCCGGTGTTGCCGTGGGCGAACTCGCCCTGGGGCTCGGCGTACATGAGCAACGTCACGGACTGGACCGGCGGCGCGGCGCTGTCGGAAGCGACGAGCGGGTACGCTTTGGAGCGGCACCTGTCCCGGTTCCACATGCGGGACCAATGGTCCTTCATGCGGACGGCCGGGTACACGAGCGGCTTCTACAGCGACGGGGCCTCGTCTTCGACGGACGCGCAGCAGCGGTGGCGCGAGTTCCACGTGGACGTGGACATCCCTCCGCACATGACGCTGGCGACGGTGGTTATCCAGCCGATCGGGTGGAACGCTGCGGCGGCCTGCTCGCTCGCCATCACGAAACCCCAGATGTTGTGCTACCCGCGATGATCCGGGCGCTTCTCCTCCTGGCTGGGCTCACGCCCCTGGCGCTGGAGTCGGTGCCGGTGAAGCCGAAGGTGTGGCCCTACGAGCGGCAGGAGACTCCGCGGGCGTACTTCGTGCTCCAGGCAACGGACATGGACAGCAAGCCGAACTGGCCCGAGGACTACCTCAAGTTCTCGCTGGTCGTGGCGAATGCGTCGATCAGCGCCGCGCCGGGGCTCGTGCGGGCGAACACGCAGGTTCCGGACTGCCTGTTGTTGGCCTACCGGAACTTCTCCGACATCGAGGTGGCGAACAGCCGGAGCGGGGCGTTCTGGGACAGCCTGGAGACGGCGTTCGACACGACGTTCTGCATCAGGGACCTGGACGACGGGGGCCGGTGCGTGCGGATGCAGGACGGCGGGGACACGATCCCGGCCTGGATCCCCTTCCCGGCGTCGATCGACGCGTTCATGCAGCACTTCGACGCGAGCGTGTGGATCAAGGACTGGGATGGGATCTACCTGGACGAGTACACGAACCCCTACCCGGCGTGGCGCTTCGCTTTGCTGCCGGCGAACTACGACATCGACGGGGACGACGTGCCGGACGACAGCACGAAGCTGGTGGAGCAGCGGGAGGCGGGGCGCGCGTACATCGCGCAGCGGATCCGGGCCTCGATCGGGAGCGACGCGGTGTTCATCGCGAACACGGCGGGGGCTCTGGCGGGCGGGGGCTGCTTCAACGGAATCACGATCGAGGGGATTGCGAGTACGGCGGACTCGACGGCAGCGGTCGCGGAGTTCGCAGCGCAGGATTCGGTGAGCGTGGAGCCCAAGGTCCACGTCGTATGGGTCACGGCGGCGAGCCAGGAGAGGCGCGCGGTAGGGGTGGCTCGTGCTCACCCGAACGTCTGGCTCGGGACAACGCTGGGGGTGGACTGATGGCGAATGAACTGGTCGGTTCGGTGACGGCGACGCCCACGGGCCCGGTGACCATCGGCGTCGGCCAGACGCTGGACATCACGGCGAGCTTCACGCTGA
>CAZRFC010000393.1:0-4035 GCA_964598975.1 uncultured Mycobacterium sp.
TCGATGTAGGAGACGTCCTTGCCGGTGTAGATCGGGTTCATGTCCCGGGTCTGCGGGGACGCCGCACGGCCGCCGAGTTCGGCGCGCACCGCGGCGAAGAACTCGCCGGGCACCGCGCAGACGAACCGCGGCCACACATACCGCGAAGCCCAGTCCCGGTGGATCTCGGTGACCCAGGTGTTGGGCGGGGTGTAATCGGTGCCGACCGGCAGCAGCACGTTGCGGGTCAGCGCCACCGATTTCAGTTCGCGGAACAACTCGAAGGTGGCGTCCTCGGCCTCGGCCAGCGAGGTGGAGGAGTCCATCCACCACCCGGCGGCGTAGTGCGCCGGCATGTAGTGGGTGAGCAGACCCAACCCGGACGGGGCGATCCATTCGAACTCGCTGCGGAACTGCATCCGCCGGGGATCCCCTCCGCCCGCCATCGGCCCCCACTGGTGGTGCGGCCCGCGCGCCCACGACGACGACGTCAGCCCGGCGTCGGCGGCCATCCCGGGGAACTGCGGGTCGTGGCCGAACACGTCGAGTTGCCACGCCGTCGCCGGGTTCGCCCCCAGCACCGAGCGCTGAAAACCGATGCCGTGCACGAAGTTCCGGATCGAGGTCTCCGGCCCGGTGAGGTTGGTGTTGGGTTCGTTGTAGGTGCCGCCCATCACCTCCACCCGTCCGTCGGCGATGAACCGCAGCAGATCGGCCCGGTCTTCGGGGTGGGCGTCGAAGTACGGCTTGAGGTAGTCCACCTCGGCGAGGACGAACTTGTAGTCCGGGTCGCGCCGCGCCATCTCCAGGTGCGCCGCCACCAACGCGAACGCGTTGTTCTGCTTGCACCGACCGGGCGGGTCCTCGGTCCACACGCTGGTGTAGGCGCCCTGGGTGTTCCACCACACCGGGTCGTAGTGGAAGTGGCTGATCATGTGCATGGTCCACCCGGGTTCGGCGACGGTGAACTCGAAGTCCACGGCCATAGACCCGGCCAGCACCCGCGCCGCCCGTTGCTGCCCGGGAACCGGGTCGGCGACCCGCACCGGCACTTCCAGCACCCCGTCCCCGGCCGGGCGCGGCTCACCGGCGGTGCTCAGGCCGTGGCCCTCGACGCGGACCGGACCGGGGTCGCCGGTGTAGGTGACCCGCACGATCTGCAACGGAGAGTCCTGGTCCCCGACGAACAGTTCGGTGGCCTCGACGGCGCTGATCTGCACGCCAGCAAATGTACGCGGGCGGGTTGGGGCCGCGCCGCCAGCGGGCAGCCTGCGATCCGACTGGCCACGCGCCGACCAATGACTACGCGATCAGCATGTGGCCCAACACATGCCGCACGCCACGAAGTTCCTCGGCGGTGAGGGCGATTTCGGGCGCGTAGCGGCGAAACCGGTCCGCCGAAACTGTCCGGACCTGCTCGGTGATGACCCACCCACCACCGGCACCGACCCGGACCCGGTGCACCCAGCCGGGCCGTTCCACACTGGTCAGAGGCAGGACGGTGATCAGCCGCCCGGCGGTCAGATCGAGATGGAACCGCGACGACACCACGAGCGCCGGCCGGTCTTTCCCTAGTTCGCGACCCCGCACCGGATCGAAGTCGACGAACCAGACCTGACCCGGCTCGATCGGCGGCGGTGCCACTACTCGGTGACCGGGGCGTCGGCGCCGGCGAGTTCCTCTGCCTGCGCCAGGTAGTCAGCCCAACCCTGCGGGTCGCTCTGACGGTAGTACTGCACCGCGGCGAGGGCCCGGGCCTTCCAATGCTCGTCGATCAGCCGCCGGATTGTCTCGTCCGCCGAGGCGCCGCCGAACTCCTCACGTCCAATCCGCAGGACCTGCTCCCGGGTTTCATCACTCACGCGCAACATGACCCTGACGATACCGTGGGGTCAACAACTGCGTTAACGGAATTGTTGACGCCCCGTGACTTGCGGCAAGCGTCGAGTTGGCAGGTGCGAGACCTCACCATCGGTCGAAATGACGAACCGCCGGACTCCCGTGGGAGCCCGGCGGTTCGCGGTCGGTTCTCTAGACGGCGGTCTTGACCGCCACCTTCTCGTGCACTTCGCCCTCTTGGGCGGCGAAGGCGGGGTCGTCGGCGAAGGATTTCAGGCGGGCGATCCGGTAGATCAGCAGGCCGTAGATGCACTTGGCGACGATGTCGGCGATCGAGTATCCGACCTGTTTGGCCACCCAGGCATCGGCGCCGGTGTCGCCAAAGTAGATGGGGATCAGGTAGGCGATCGGGTAGACGCCCCAGGATGCGAACAGCAGCAGGCGCATGTTGCTGACGGTCTGGCGGACCGCCGGGGGCTGCCGGTCGAGGGACTTGGTCAGTTCCACGAACAGCACGTAGAGGATGTAGAGGAACGGGATCGTCGACAGCAGGCCCCACACGTTGCGGGTGAAGTTGTCGCTGCTGATCTCGCCGGGGTAGCCCAGCGCGATCATCAGGGCCGAGGCCGGGATGAGCCGCACCAGCAGGGAGGTCTGCAGCTTGCGGGCCAGGGCCAGCACCACGATCAGTTCGGCCAGCAGCAGGGGAACGGTGAGCAGCCAGTCGACGTAGCGGTAGCCCTCGTTGAACGAGTGGCCAGCGGCTTGTTCGTACATGCCGCGGCCGCCTTGGGCTTCGGTGACGAACGCCATCTTGAACGAGTCGAAGATCCGGAAGTAGTGGTAGGCGGCGATTCCGCAGACGATCGCCGACATCACCAGGGCCTGCCGGTAGCGGGGCAGGACCCGTTTCATCGAGAACACCAGGAACAGCGCGGTGAACAGCTGGGATGCGATCACCAGCGAGAGGAAGTTGTAGACGGTGTCGAACTGGGGTTGGGTGAGTTGGTCTGGAATCATTTCCCCTCCACTCGGAAACGCGGCTCCGCGTTTGACCAGCTCAAACGCTAAGACGCTCGGGGCCGGGAGTCACCTCAATTATCGGACGCGTCAGCGTTTGTTCACCGCACAGGCCAAGGGTCGGAATTAGGCCCGGCCTGGGACGATTTGGCAGACTTGCCCAGATGAGCTCCCCCGACCGGTCCATGGCGAAGCTGGATCGGGTGCCGCTGCCGGTCGAGGCCGCCCGCGTCGGCGTGACGGGCTGGCAACTCACCCGCACCGGGTTGCGGATCCTGACCAAGCTGCCCGGCAAAGGCCCGCTGCAGGACAAGATCCTCGGGCAGATCCCGCAAACCTTCTCCGACCTTGGGCCCACCTACGTCAAGTTCGGCCAGATCATCGCCTCCAGTCCGGGGGCGTTCGGCGAGCAGTTGTCCAAGGAGTTCCGCAGCCTGCTCGACGCGGTCCCGCCGGCGGACACCGCCGAGGTGCACAAGCTGCTCAAGAGCGAACTGGGCGCCGACCCGGCGGAGTTGTTCGCGCACTTCGAAGAGCAGCCGTTCGCCTCGGCCTCCATCGCCCAGGTGCACTACGCCACCCTGCGCACCGGCGAGGACGTCGTGGTCAAGATCCAGCGCCCGGGCATTCGGCGACGGGTGGCCGCGGACCTGCAGATCCTCAAGCGCTTCGCCCAGGTGGTGGAGTTGGCCAAGCTGGGCCGGCGGCTCTCGGCCCAGGACGTGGTGGCCGACTTCGCCGACAACCTCGCCGAGGAGCTGGACTTCCGGATCGAGGCGCAGTCCATGGAGGCCTGGGTGTCAGGGCTGCACGGCTCCCCGTTGGGCCGCAATATCAAAGTGCCCCAAGTGCATTGGGAGTTCACCAGTGAGCGGGTGCTCACCATGGAGCGGGTGCACGGCGTGCGCATCGACGACGTCAAGGCCGTCCGCAAGAAGGGCTTCGACGGCACCGAGTTGGTCAAGGCGCTGTTGTTCTCCACCTTCGAGGGGGGTCTGCGGCACGGCCTGTTCCACGGCGACCTGCACGCCGGCAACCTGCTGGTCGACGACGACGGCCGGATCGTGTTCCTGGACTTCGGCATCATGGGCCGCATCGACCCGCGCACCCGGTGGCTGCTGCGCGAACTGATCTACGCGCTGCTGGTCAAGAAGGACCACGCCGCCGCCGGCAAGATCGTCGTGCTGCTCGGCGCGG
>CAZRFC010000394.1:0-4031 GCA_964598975.1 uncultured Mycobacterium sp.
TGTCGGCGAAGACGGTGCCGGTTCCGACCACGATGGCATCGGCAGCGGCGCGCCGGCGGTGCAGGTCCGCCCGGGCCGCTTCGCTGGTGATCCATTGCGAGGACCCGTCGGCGGCGGCGCTGCGGCCGTCGACACTGGTGGCGAACTTCCAGGTGACGTGGGGCAGTCCGGTCTGCTGTTTGTGCAGCCATTCTCGTAGCGGCCCTTCTGCCACCTCCTCGGCGCACAGCCCCCCGCTGACCGCCACGCCGGCGGCGTGCAACCTTTGCGCACCGCCGGCCGCGATCGGATTGGGATCGGACACCGCGTACACCACCGCGGCGATGCCGGCCTGCAGCAGCGCATCAACGCATGGGCCGGTGCGACCGTGGTGGTTACAGGGTTCCAGGGTGACGACCGCCGTGCCGCCGGCGGCCCGGTCCCCCGCCGCTTTCAGCGCGACGATCTCGGCGTGCGCCCCGCCGGCGGGCTCGGTCGCTCCGACGCCTGCGATGTCACCGTCGGGACCCAGGACAACCGCGCCCACAGGAGGATTCGGGTAGGTGGCGCCCTTGACGGTCTGGGACTGCTCCACGGCCATTGCCATGGCCGTGGTGAGCAGCGCAGGTGCCGTCATACCCGCAGATGCGGTGAAGTCGCCCCGGCCTGCCGGCGCAGCGACTCCACCGCCGCTGCCGGGTCACCGGCGCCGTACACCGCCGACCCCGCCACGAAACAGTCGACGCCGGCTTCAGCCGCCTGTTCGATGGTGTCGGCGTTGATCCCGCCGTCGATCTCGATGAGGATCTTCAGTTCGCCGGAATCGACCATCCGGCGCACCCGCCGAACCTTCGAGAGCACCTCGGGGATGAAGCTCTGCCCGCCGAAGCCTGGTTCCACCGACATCACCAGCAGGGTGTCGAAGTCCCGAAGGATCTCCAGGTAGGGCTCCAGCGGGGTACCGGGTTTGATCGACAGCCCGACTTTGGCTCCGGCGGCCCGGATGTCGCGGGCCACCGCGACCGGATCGTCGGTGGCTTCGGCGTGGAAGGTCACATTGTGGGCGCCTGCCTCGGCATAGCCGGGTGCCCACCGGTCAGGGTTCGTGATCATCAAATGGCAGTCCATCGGGATGTCGGTGGCCTGCAGCAGGCTCTCCACGACGGGGAGACCGAGGGTCAGGTTGGGCACGAAATGTGCGTCCATCACGTCCACGTGCAGCCAGTCAGCTCCCCCGACCGCCGCGGCCTCCTGAGCCAGTCGGGCGAAGTCAGCGGACAGGATCGACGGGGCGATCATCGGCCGGGTCGGTGTTGGCATGGCTGACACCTTAATTCTTGCGAAGCGCGGCAGCGAACATCGCGTCGGTGCCCTGACGGTGCGGCCATAACTGGACGTGCGGCCCGGAGCCGAGGTTGTCGACCGGGCGGAAAAGCGGCCGGGTGTCCAGTGCGGTCACCGGATGGCGTCGCAGGGCGTCGGTCACCACGCCGACAGTTTCGGCCAGGTGCGGCGAACACGTCGCATACAGCACAACCCCGCCGGGCCGAGTCAGTCGGATGGCGGCGGCAAGCAGTTCGCGCTGCAGCTTTGCCAGCGCGGGAACGTCGGCCGGGGTGCGCCGCCAGCGGGCTTCCGGACGCCGTCGCAGCGCGCCGAGCCCGGTGCAGGGTGCGTCGACGAGCACCCGGTCGAAACCCCCGTCCGGCAGAGCCGATTCGCGCCCATCGACTCGTAGCACCTCGACCGGCAGGCCTGCGGTGTTCTGCTCGACGAACTCCGCGCGGCGCGGATTGGGTTCCACCGCCGTCACGGCGGCACCCTGCTGCGCGGCGATCGCCGCGATCAGTGCCGTCTTGCCGCCCGGTCCCGCGCACAGGTCGAGCCAGCGGCCGCCGTCGTCTCCGACCACTGGGGCCAACGTGAGGGCCTGAGCCACCAGTTGGCTGCCCTCGTCCTGCACCAACGCCTGACCGTCGCGGACGGCGGCCAGCAGTCCCGGATCTCCGCCTCCCAGGTAGACCGCATACGGCGAGTACCGCCCTACCTCCCCGCCCGTCGTTTCGGCAAGATCCGCGGCGGTCAGCACGCCTGGCCGGGCCGCCAGATGGACGCCGGGGCGGGCATCGTCGGCGGCCAACGCCGCATCCAGTTCGCCGGCTTCGGTGCCGAGCGCGTCGGCGAAGGCCTGTGCAATCCACCGTGGGTGTGCGTGGACGAAGGCGGCGTGGCCAACCGGGTCCGCGACCGCGGCCGGCGCCAGTGCGGCCACCCATGAAGCCTCGTCGCGGCCGGCAATCTTGCGCAGCACCGCGTTGACGAAACCTGCTCGGGCCGAGTCGAATTCGATGCCCGCCTGCTCAACGGTCGTGGAAACCGCGGCGTGCTCGGCAACGTTGGTGCGCAGCAACTGGTAGGCGCCCAGTCGCAGCAGATCGAGCAGCACGGGGTCGATCTGTTCGACCGGGCGATCCGCTGCGGCGGCGATGACCGCGTCGAGCAGACCGCGGCAGCGACACGTTCCATAGGTCAACTCGGTGGCGAACGCGGCGTCCCGGCCGCCGATGCCGCGCTCGGCCAGCAGGGCCGGTAAGGCGAGGTTGGCGTAGGCGTCCCGGTCCGAGACAGCACGCAGCACGTCGAAGGCGGCGCGGCGCGCCGGATCCAACTCTGCGCGGCGGGGCCGGCGGCGCCGGTGCTCCCCTGGAGGGGCTTTCGGCCGACGATCGGTCACGAGGCTCGCACCTCATCGCCCAGTCGTGCACCGCGCGCCCAGTCCGCGGCCGCCATGGGCTTCTTACCCGGGGGCTGCAGCCAGCCCAGAACGACCGGTTGCGAACCGGTGCCGACCCGGACCCCCGACCGGTCGAACCTGATGTCGCCAGGCCCCAGGGATTGCGAATCCGCGTCGGCAGCCTCGTCGACGCTGACCGGGCCCAGCTTGACCCGCAGATCGCCGATCATCGTCCAGGCGCCGGGGTTCGGTGTCACCGCCCTGATCCGCCGTTCGACCACCTGCGCGGGCAGATCCCACCGCACCCTGGCCTGCTCCACGGAGATCTTCGGGGCGACGCTGACCCCGTCGGGGGACTGCGGAACAGGGCGCAGCGCGCCCTCGGCGATACCGTCGAGGGTCGCCTCCAACAACTCCGCACCGGCTACCGCCAGCCGGTCCAGTAGATCGCCGGCGGTGTCGCCGGGCCGGATGACCTCGGTGAGCACCCCGTAGACCGGGCCGGAGTCCAGCGCCGGCTCGATGCGGAATGTCGTTGCCCCCGTGACTGAATCGCCGGCAGCGATCGCCGCTTGAACAGGCGCTGCGCCGCGCCATGCAGGCAGCAGCGAGAAGTGCAGGTTGACCCATCCCTGCGCGGGAACCGCGAGCAGTTCTGGGCTCAGCAGCGCACCGTAGGCCACCACGGCGCAGCAGTCGGGCGCCAGGCCTGCAAGTTCGGCACGGAATTCCTCGGAGTTGGGTCGGGCAGGTCGCAGCAACGGGATACCCGAGTCGAGTGCGAGCTGAGCCACCGGTGAGGGGGCCGGCTTTCCGCGCCGTCCGGCGGCCGCGTCCGGGCGGGTGAGTACCGCGACGACGTCGTGGCGCGGGGACTCGATGAGGCGTTTCAGCGACGGCAGGGCCGGGCCGGGCGTGCCGGCGAAGACAATCCGCATAGGGCTACTTGGGCACCTGGTAGAACTCACGCTCATCCACACCGGCCATCCCGGCGAAGAACATCCACGGGATGGTTGAGCGCAACCGGTTCACCGTCGCGGCGGCGTCGTTGTAGTACTGCCGGGCGAAGGCGAGTTTGTCCTCGGTATCGGCCAGATTCTGCTGCAGGTTCAGGAAGTTGTTCGACGAAGCCAACTGCGGATAGACCTGGCCCAGCGCCAGTACCTGGCCGACCGCCGAATCGAACTCGTGCTCGGCGGAGGTACGTTGCGCCACCGACTTTCCGGCCGTCGCGGCGGTCAGCGCGGCCTGGGCGTGCTGCAGCACCGACTTCTCGTGGGCGGCGAATCCCCCGACGACGTTGACCAGACCGGGAATG
>CAZRFC010000395.1:0-4030 GCA_964598975.1 uncultured Mycobacterium sp.
TTTCATCGCCGCCGCCGAACACCGCGTTGACCACCGTGACACCGACGGAGATGCTCAGCGTGACCCGGTAGGACTCCACCGCCGACGGCGAGGTGACCGCCGCCCAGAAGGCCGCCCACCCGCCCTCGGCGGACTGCCAGACGATCGCCGCCAGCGGCAGCAGGACGATAATGCTCAGCCAGATGGATGCCGCGCCGGCCAATGCGGATGCCGAACCGGCCCGGCCCGGCCCGCCCGCCGCGGCGGTATCCGGTGCGCTGACCACCGTCATCCGGTGGCTTTCTTGTAGATCGAGGTGATCGCGCCGTTCTCCTTGTCGAACAACGACGCGTCCACGGTCTCCCAGCCACCCAGATCGGCGATGGTCCACAGCTTCTCCGGTGCCGGGAAGTCGGCGGTGAACTCCGCGGCCACCGCGGGATCCACCGGACGGAAGCCGGCCTGCGCCCAGATCTTCTGCCCCTCCGGGGTGAACAGGAAGTTCTTCAGGGCGGTGGCCTTGTCCAGATGGGCGGTGGTCGTCACCACCGCGACCGGGTTGTCGATCTTGAAGGTCTGCGGCGGGTTGATGTGCTCGACCGGTTTACCCTGCCGTTGGATGTTGATGGCTTCGTTCTCGTAGCTGATCAGAACGTCACCGGTGCCCTGCAGGAACACGTCGGTGGCCTCCCGGCCGGAGCCGGGCCGGGTCTTGACATGCTCGCCCACCAAACGGCTGACGAAGTCCAGTCCGGCCTGCCGATCGCGGCCGCCGTCGCTCTTGGCGGCGTAGGGCGCGAGCAGGTTCCACTTGGCCGACCCCGAACTCAGCGGGCTGGGGGTCACCACCTCGATATCCGGCCGCAGGAGATCGTCCCAGTCCTTGATGCCCTTCGGGTTGCCCTTGCGGACGACGAGGCTGACCACCGAGCCGAACGGGATGCCCTTGGTGACCCCGGCGTTCCAGTCCTGCGCGACCTTGCCCGCCTTGACCACACGGGTGATATCGGGTTCGACGGAGAAGTTGACCAGATCAGCCGGCTTCCCGTCCGCCACCGCGCGGGATTGGTCGCCGGAGGCGCCGTAGGAGGGCGTGACGTCGACACCCTTGCCGGCCTCAGTCGCGGCGAAGGCCGGAATGATCTTGCTCCAGCCCGGCTCGGGAACCGCGTAGGCCACCAGGCTCAACGTCGTCTCGGCATCGGATGCGCCGCCACCGGCCACGTCGCTGGCCCCGCCGCCGCAGGCGGTGAGCACGGCAGCCGAGACGGCGAGCGCGGCGGCGGTACGCCAGCGGTGTCGGGGGGATTGCGTCATGTCAGACCTTTCTCGGGGACTCGGAAGCCGGCGGGTGGACCCGGCCCAGGGACGACGAGAAGGGAGGAACTGACGGCGACGATCACCGGCACCTCGTCCGCGGGCGGGCGGAGGTGTCAGCGACAACAGCAGACGGCGGCGCGCGGGGGCACGGCGGCGAACTCAGCCGCGCCGTTGCTCTCTGCGATTACCGCGCACACGCCGGGAAGACTAACACCGGAACCGCGCCGGCGCCGCCCCGGGATTACTGCACCCGGTAGATCCAGACCAGATTGGAACGCAGTTCCCCGTTGTCGGTCCACTGATAGGTGCGGGCCAGCCCCTGCCCGTCATACTTCTCGACGAAGTCGAGCAGCGCAGGCCGGGTGACGGCTCCGGAGTCGATGCCGCGCAGCAGAATCGTGGCGGAGTCGTAGGCCTCGACGCTGTAGGTGCCCGGCGGCTGACCGAAAGCGGCCGTGTACTCATCGACGAAGCTGCCGGTGGGCGGGCCGCACGGGCAGGACAGCACCGCATCCTTGGCCGCCGATCCGGCTGCCTTGACGAACTCCGGGTCCTTGATGCCGTCCGGACCGGCGAACAGTCCGGTGTAACCGGCGTCGCGCAACTGCTGCACCAGCAGCGCGGCCTCGGTGTAGTAGGACGCGTAGACGACGGCGTCCGGGGACTGGCCCTTGATCTGGGTCACGGCTGCGGAGAAGTCCTTGTCACCCTTCTTCACCGAGATGTTGCAGGCCGAGTCGGCGATCGGGCCCAGCGTCTGGCGAACGGCGGCCGCCTGCCCGATACCCGCGTCGGTGCTGTCGTCGACCACACAGGCCTTTTTCACGCCCTTGGTGTTGGTCAGGTACGCGGCCAGCGACGGGCCCTGCACGCCGTCGTTGGACAGCCCCCGGAAGAAGGTCCGCCAGCCCTGCTCGGACAGCGCGACATTGGTCGCCGAGGGAGTGATGGCGACCAGACCGGCCTGGTCGAACACCGCCCCGGTGGACTTCGTCTCCCCCGACCAGGTCGGTCCGACCAGTCCGACGATCGACGGGTCGTCGACGATCCGCGGCGCCACCCCGGACGCCTTCTGGGGGTCGCCCTCGGTGTCGAAGGTCGTCAGGGTCACCTGACAGCCCGGGTTGGCGGCATTGTGCTGTCGGACGGCGAGGTCGGCGCCGTTGCGGACGTTGGCGCCGAACGGGGCGTCCGGCCCGGTCAGCGGACCGGCCATGGCGATCGAGACCGGGGCGCACACGGCCTTCCCATCACCGGCGGGCAACACCGGCGCGGCACCCGCCGCCACGGTGATCTCGGTTCCCTTCTCGTCGATCGGCTTCACCGCCACGATCGAGAGTTCCTCGGCGCCGGCCTGTTCACCGGAGGTCTGCTGGGTGCAGCCGGCGACGGCCACCATCGCGACGAGCACCGCACCCCAGCGGATCGCTCGGCTGGTGGTCGCGCGGTGAGCGGACTGGGGCATGGAATCTCCTCGGGGACGGGGGGTTGCCGGAGCGCTACCGGCGGGAGTGTTTCAGCGGTTGAACAGCCACACCAGGACGACCAGCGCCAATAGGGCGACCAGCGCGAGGGTCACCCGGGAGCGTGGCATCCCGCTCATCGGCTCTGCTCCCGTCCGGGCCGTGCCCGACGCAACCGGCGAACCCCGTCCAGGCCGAAGCCCAGGAGCGCGTTCAGCGTGACGGCAATGCCGTAGGCCAGCACCAGAACCACCGGCATCACGATCATGGTCTGCGGGACGAAGCCGAGGCCGGACAGCCACAACTCGGCGCCATCCCACCAGTCGAGAAACCCGGACACCGCCTCACCCTATGCCCTGCCTGTCGGGGCGGACTCCGATGGCCTGCCGTGGCGGGCCCGCCTTCTGACCGGATACGTGGACGGGCGGGGTTCGGGCCGCCATGATGGCGGCATGGTTGCGCACGTGGAACGAGAGATCGGTGACTGGGACGGCCAGCCTGACGAGGCCCCCGAGCCGGTCCCCTTCTCCCCGGCGGGTTCGCATCGCAGCCAGTTCCCGCCGATCGCCGACTACGCGTTCCTGTCCGACTGCGAGAACACCTGCCTGATCTCGGCCGCCGGGTCGGTGGAGTGGATGTGTGTGCCACGGCCGGACTCCCCCAGCGTGTTCGGGGCGATCCTGGACCGCGGCGCCGGGCATTTCCGGCTGGGGCCCTACGGGGTGACGGTGCCGGCCGCGCGTCGCTATCTGCCGGGCAGCCTGATCATGGAGACCACCTGGCAGACGCCCACCGGTTGGGTCATCGTGCGCGACACCCTGGTGATGGGTCCTTGGCACGACCTGGAGGCGCGCTCACGCACCCACCGGCGCACCCCGATGGACTGGGACGCCGAGCACATCCTGCTGCGCACGGTGCGCTGTGTCAGCGGCACCGTGGAACTGGTGATGAACTGTGAACCGTCCTTCGACTACGGCCGGATCAACGCGGCCTGGGAGTACTCGGCCAACGCCTATGGCGAGGCGATCGCCCGGGCCCGCACCAACCCGGATGCGAACCCGACCCTGCGGTTGACCACCAACCTGCGGATCGGGTTGGAGGGCCGGGAGGCGCGCGCCCGCACCCGACTCAAGGAGGGCGACAACGTGTTCGTCGCGCTGTCCTGGTCCAAGCACCCGTCGCCGCAGACCTACGAGGAAGCCGCCGAGAAGATGTGGCAGACCAGCGAGGCGTGGCGGCAGTGGATCAGCGTCGGGCACTTCCCCGAC
>CAZRFC010000396.1:0-4020 GCA_964598975.1 uncultured Mycobacterium sp.
GCGAGAACATTCCTGCGGATGCGCGCAAGATTTTTGATGAAGCGTACGCGAACCCGAGCGACGAAACCATGCGACTCGTGCGCGAGTTCGAAGAGTTCACGCCGCCTTCAGAAGCCCCCACTCCCGCCCCCGCACGAGCCGCGCAGACGGGCGCAAAGCCGCCGACCCCCGTGGAGACGCCCAAGCCCGCAGAGCCCGCGCCTACGGGGTCCACAGCCGCCAAGAACGCGGTCACTGACGCCGAGCGCAAAGCGTTGGGGTTGGACGAGTTGCCCGAAGCGACCCGCGTCGAGGCCGAAGAGATGATCCGAGGCGCGAACGAGGCGTATTCGGGCCAAGAGGCCGCCCGCGTGATCGCCAAGGTCGATGCGGGAGAAGCGGTCAACTCGACCGAGCAAGGGGTCCTGCTGCTCCACCGGGAAGCCCTCGGCAAACGCATCGCCGACGGCGACAAGAGCGATGCCCTGCTGAAGGAGTTCGACGAGACGACGCTCGCGCTGAAGCGCGGCGGGTCTGAGACTGCGCGGACGCTCGCGTTCAGACGGTTCGAGAACGAGCTGGACATGGACGCTCTGACGATCCGGTCCAAGTACGTCGAAGCCCTCGACCGCCCGCTCACCAAGGGCGAAGCTGCTGAAGCGGAGGCGTTGGCCGGACGATACGAGGACCTCACCAAGCGCATCGAGGAGCTTACCGCACGGGCCGAGAAGGCCGAGGCCGATCTCGACGCTGCCCGCACGGTGTCGGAGATGTCCAAGCGGCGGACGAAGGCGCCCAACGTGGAGCGCATCAGGGAGCGCCGATCGGAGGCCGTGTCCCGGCTCAAAGAGAAGTGGGCGGCAAGGGCCGCAGAGAAGGAAGACGGGACCGTAGATGTCGCGTCCGGCTTCACGCCCGAAGAGTTCAAGAAGGCGCTCCTGCTCGACATCGCTCCCGAGATCATCGAGATCGCGAAGAGCATCGTGGACGAAGGCGTGGCTCAAGCCGCAGAAGTCGCCAAGCGCACCGCAGCCCTGTTGAAGGCGCAGGGCGTGGACATCGACGAAGCCGACGTGAAGGCCGTGATCGGCGGCAAGGTCCGCGCCAAGCGGGAAGAAGCCAAGAAAGCGGTGTCGGACTGGCAGAAGGTGAAGGGCGAAGTGTCCGCCGAGTTTCGCGCCGAGCGCGAGGCCAACCTCGCGGAGCAGCGGCGCGTGAAGGCCGAACTGGCCGAAGCCGACCGTGCGGCGAAAGCCGAGAAGAAGCGCGAGTTGGACAAGCTGCGGGCCGAAGAGCAATGGCACCGCATGGTGGAGAAGGAGTGGAACGCGGACGTCGCCCGCAGGGAAGCCGCATGGCGGCGCGGAGAACGGGCCAAGGAAGCGGCCGCGAACCGCAAGGAGCGCAAGGAGTACACCGACTGGTGGAAGCAGTCCACCGGCGGCAAGCGCGCCAAGCTGCTCAACGACATCGACCGTCTGCAGGACAAGTTGGTCGATCTGGAGGCCGGGAAGGTTCCCGAGCCAAAGTTGCGCGAGGACGTGCCGCCCGAAGTGCAGGACCTGTGGTTCAAGCGCGAGGCTCTCAGGGTCGAGGCGCGGAAGCGGGTCGAACACCTGAAGATCAAGGCCCAGAAGGAGGGCCGCAGCGCACCGGAGACGGTGTCGGACGTGCTGCTCGACGTGGCGGGGGTCCCGCGCACCCTGCTGGCGACGGGCGACGTGTCGGCCCCGTTCAACCAGGGCGCGTTCGCGATGGCGTCGAACCCCAAGCAATGGGCTAGCGCATGGACCCCGACCCTGCAAGTCATCAAGGAGGAGGGCTACGAACGGTTCGTCGGCGAGATTCGCGGGCACCGGATGCACGACAAAGCCCGCGTGGCGGGCCTCGAGATGAGCGCGTTGGACCTGCACCCCGGCGAAGACATGTTCGTCTCCGAGACGATCAAGAAAGTCCCGGGCTTTGGTCACTTGGTGAAGTTCTCCGAGCGGGAGTACGCGGCGTTCCTGACCAAGCTCCGCATCGAGATGTTCGACGAGATGGTGACCTCGGCCCAGAAGATCGGTCCGGCCCTGACGAAAGACCAGTTGCGGGAGACGGCGCGCTTCGTCAACACGGTGACCGGGCGCGGGCAGGGCGCGATCTCGAAGATGGCCGGGTCTGCGAAGCTGGCGAACGTGTTCTTCGCGCCTTCGTACTGGGCCAGCCTGTGGGAGACGGCGGCTCTGGTTCCGCTGAGGAAGTCCGTGGCGAACGCGGCCCGAACGGGCGACTGGCGGGTCGCCAAGCAGATCGGTCGTCGGTACGCGCAAGCCTACGCGACGGTTCTGGGCACGATGGGCGCGGCGAGCATCGGACTCGGGGCGGCGGGCTTCACGGTCCACACCGACTGGAGAGACAAGGACTTCGGTCGAGCGACCCGCAAGCGGGGCCGAGAGACGCAGGCGTTCGACCTCATGCCTCCGCAGATGAGGCAGTTCTACAACGTGATGGGCCGTCTGATCGGCGGGACGCTGGACGAAAAGGGCAAGGCCAAGACAGGCTTCTACGACCGCGCCGGGGTGTGGGGGTCCCTCATCGAAGGCAAGGCGGCTCCGAGCATCAAGACGGGGCTGGCGATCAAGGACGGCAAGGCGTTCGGCAAGAGTTACGACGTGCGGACTCCCGAAGGCGCGGGCAACGTGGCGAAGGGTTCTCTGCTCCCGATCTCGGCCCAGCAGGTGGAAGAGGTCTGGAACTCCAAGAAGCTGACGCCCGCCGAGAAAGCGTTCTTCATCGCGATCCTCGGTCCGCTGGGCCGCGCGCCCAACATCCGCGAGAAGAACTGACGTGGCCTATAATGGGCGCATGAACGAGTTCTGGACCGGTGTCGGGTGGTTCGCTATCGTGGTCGTGGCGAGCGCGTTGGTCGGCGCGTTGGGCGAGTGGTTCTTTGGCGGCATCGGGAAGATCGTGAACCGCTTCCGATCCAAGTGACCGCTCTGCTCTTTCCGCTCGGGTTGGCGCTCGCGTTCGGCGCGGGGCTGGCTTTCCGGCTCCTCGAGCGCACCGACCGCGAACACGCTTTGGCTTTCTCTCTCGCTCTCGTCTGGCTCGGCATCGCTTTGACGCTGATCGGCGTCGGCGGGCTGGTCGGGCTCGGTCCATAGACCGCCGCTAAACATCTGTCCCCCTCGGGGCCTCGGCTTGAAACGCCGGGGCCTTTTTCGTTTCGCCCGGGTCTCCGGGCTCTTCTCGCTTCGGAGAACACACAAGACAATGCCCAACAAGAGCAATCACGCAAACCTCGTCACATTGGAGGCCGAAGTCGCCTCGGTGGACTGCTGGTGGTTTCTCGGAGTGTCCGGCGCGGTGACCGCGACCGGCTTCTTCGTGAACCGTCAGGGCCTGCGCACCGGGAACGCGTTCAGCACGTCCATCGCCCAAGGCAACGGCACGAACGACCCCGTGCAACTGTCCACGTCCATCCCGTCCGACGCCGTGGGCGCGGTGGTCCGATTCAACGGCGACGTCTACTTCGACGTGTCGGGCGGGTCTGCGTTCAGCACCGACTTCGAGTCCAACTACGCCCGATATCCCCGCTACGGGGCGGGCGCCAACGTCGCGGTCGGCCGCACGGGCACGGGAGGGTTCTGATGCCGACCCTGTTCAACTCCGCGTTCGGCGTTTTCTCCCGGCTCGGCGGGTTCGGGTCCAACTCGATCGGGGCCGCACCCGTCGAACTCGCCATCGACAAGATGAACGCCAACGGCTACCGCTTCGACGGCGTTGCGGGCCACGGCGCGATTCCCGACTCGGCTTCTCAGGCCATCGGGACCAGCGACTTCTACATCATGGCCGTCGTGATGATGGACGACTGGACGCCTTCTGCGACGGTTCCCCTCTACGCCAAGATCAGCGGCAACAACGGCGTCACGTTGAACCTGACTGCCGCAGGTCTGCTCCAGTTGCAGATCGGCAACGGAAGCGACTTCACCACGTTCTCGTACTCGTCCACGGCGGCGGTTCCGTCGAGCGACAACATGACCGCGTTCGTCGGGG
>CAZRFC010000397.1:0-4020 GCA_964598975.1 uncultured Mycobacterium sp.
CCGACAACTTCGTCGGGGTGCCGCTCTACCCCGCCGACGCCCGCTGCCTGGTGCACGAGTCGCTGGCACCGGGGCTGGCGACCGCGGCCGGCGCACTGCGCGCCGAAGGGCTGACGCTGGTGTTCTGGGACTGCTACCGGCCGCACAGTGTGCAGGTCCGGATGTTCCAGGCGGTACCCGACCCGGCCTGGGTAGCCCCGCCCGGACCGTATTCACGCAGCCACGAGACTGGCCGCTCCGTCGACGTCACCCTGGCCCGCGACGGACGACTGCTGGACATGGGCACCGATTTCGACGATTTCAGCGCCCGGGCAACGGCTTTCGCG
Organism: uncultured Mycobacterium sp.; assembly: GCA_964598975.1. Lineage (GTDB taxonomy): Bacteria > Actinomycetota > Actinomycetes > Mycobacteriales > Mycobacteriaceae > Mycobacterium. Next base: position 327 of record CAZRFC010000397.1, read on the forward strand.
ACCGAGGGGGTCAGCGCAGCCCAACAGGCCAACCGGGCCCGGTTACGCGAGGCGATGGCCCTGGGTGGTCTTGCCGTCTACCCGGGTGAGTGGTGGCACTTCGACGGACCCGGTGCGGGAGTGCAGCGACCCATCGTCGACGTTCCGGTCAGCTGACCACGGACTTCCTTTCCTCAGTCCTGGCAGGTAGATTGCCGCTTACCCGGGGCTGAGGGGGACTCATGCGCGCCATCGGCAGATTCGCCATCGCGGCCGCACTGGTGGCCGACGCCCTGACAGGCGCTGGAATTGCGACCGTTTTGCCGTCGGCAGCAGTCGACGTCGCCGTCGATCTGACCGCCACCGCCTTGTACATGGGAGGAACCGGGCATACCCTCACCATCCCGGGCCCGGATCCACCCTCGTATATCGACCGGTACGTGGACTGGGCGTATGACAACTTCGTGGGGCCTTCGGAACTGTGTGGAGTGTCCTGCACACCGACGGCGGTCTACACGCCCGCCGAGTTCTGGCCGAACACCGGACTGGATTCGTTGACCTTCGACGAGTCGGTGGCGATCGGCTTGGTCAACCTTGAGGACTGTCTGGGCCATCGACCCTGCACGGTCACCGACCCGCCGTACACCTCCAGCGGAGTGCAGATTCTCGGCGGCCCGGACTTCACGGTGTTCGGCTACTCCGACAGCGCGACGATCGCCAGCATCGCCAAGAGCAACCTGATCGCCCATCCGCCGGCCGGGGTGGTCACCTTCGTGCTCGTCTCCAGCGGCAACCGGCCCAATGGCGGCATCCTGGAACGATTCGTCGGGGTTCACCTTCCGATTCTCGGGGTGACGTTCAACGGCGCGACCGTGACCAATTCGCCGCAGCCCACCCCGCTGACCACCGTCGACGTCGTCCACCAGTACGACCTCGTCGCGGATTTCCCCACCAACCCGCTGAATCTTCTCGCGGCCCTCAACGCGCTGATCGAATTCGCCTACGACCATCCCGAGTTCCGTACCGGGACCCCGATGCTGCAGGGGCAGTTCCAGGATTCGACGTACTACATGTTCCCCGCCGAGACCCTGCCGCTGGTCCGTCCCCTGACTGCGGTGCCCTATCTGGGCCCCCTGCTGGCGACCGTGCTGGACCCCCCGTTGCGGGTGCTCGTGGAAGCCGGTTACGACCGGACCATCAACCCGGGCGCCCCGACGCCCGCGAAGTACCTCTACTTCCCCAACCCGATCACGACGGCGGTCAACTTCCTGGTCGCGGTGCCCACCGGCTGGGACAACGGGATCGCCTACCTCACCGGCGACCCCGCCAACCGGCCCTTCCACACCACGCCGCAAGGCCCGTACGGGGTGGGCGGACCGCCGGTGAACGCCGGTGCCGTCGACCCGTACGGGCCACCGACCCCGCTGGCGACGACGGTGGCCATACCTGCGGTGCCGCCGGCGCCGAGTTCAGCCGCCAGACCGGCACCGAGTGAGGAGCTACGCAGACAACCTGCGAGTAGCAGTCTGCGTCATTCCTCACTCATGGAGCGGGGCCGGGCGGCGAGGCACCGGGCTCAGACAGTCGACCCCACCGGGGCACGGTCGGCCACGCTGAACCGCAGTGCGGCGTCCTCGACCGAACCCTTGCGCAAGCGCGCGTGGTCGGCCCAGTAGTCCATCTCGATGGTCCACGGCCCGCTGTCGCCCTGCCTGGGGAGCCCGTCGGCGGCCCGCAGGATGTAGCCGGCCTCGAAGTCGAGCATCGGGCGGGTCTGGATACCCGGGTCGTCGGCGACCGGCATGACCGTGGTGAAGCCGTGCTGATCCATGTAGCTCAGCATTCGGCAGAGGTGGTCGCAGACCAGGCCGACCTTGAGCGTCCACGATGAGTTGGTGTAGCCGAACATGAAGGCCAGATTCGGGATGCCCGAGAGCATGAAGGCCTTGTAGACCAGGCTTTCGCTGGGGTCCTTGACCTCGCCGTCCACCGAGACCTCAATACCGCCGAACAACTTCACGTTCAGCCCGGTGGCGGTGACGATGATGTCGGCGGGCAGTTCCCGGCCACTCTGCAGCAGGATGCCGGTCTTGGTGAACCGGGCGATCCGGTCGGTGACCACCGAGGCCTTGCCCTGGCCGATGACGCGGAACAGGTCGGCGTCGGGCACCGCACACAGCCTCTGGTCCCACGGGTTGTAGGTGGGGCTGAAGTGCGTGGCGACGTCGAAGTCCTTGGGCAGGAACTTCACGTTGGCCGACCGGATGATGCGCTTGGCCACGCTGGGGTGACGCTGGCATAAGTTGTAGATGAACCTGCCCTTACCGATGTTGAACCGGCGGGTGGCGGCGTAGGCCACCTTCTCGGGCAGCAACTTGTTCAGGGTGTTGGCGATCGGGTCCTTGCGGGGCAGCGGCATCACGTAGGACGGCGAGCGCTGCAGCATGGTGATGTGGCCTGCCGTGTCGGCCATTGCCGGGATGAGGGTGACGGCGGTGGCCCCGCTGCCGATCACAACGACGTTCTTGCCTGCGTAGTCCAGATCCTCCGGCCAGGACTGCGGGTGCACGATCGTGCCCTCGAAGTCCTCCTGCCCCTCGAAGTGCGGGGAGTAGCCGCCGGCGTAGTCGTAGTAGCCCGTGGCGCCGAACAGGAAGTCGCAGGTGACGTCCCACTGGCTGCCGTCGCGTTCGACGGTGACCGTCCACTGCGCCGTCCCGGTGTCGAACGCGGCACGAACGACCTTGTGCTGCAGGTAGATCCGGGGGGCCAGCCGATCCTCCGCGATGACCTCATGCAGATAGTCGAGAATCTCGTGGGCGTCGGCGATCGCGTTCTCGGAAGTCCACGGCTTGAACTCGTAGCCGAAGGTATGCAGGTCGGAGTCCGACCGGATGCCCGGGTAGCGGAACAGGTCCCAGGTGCCGCCGATGGCGTCCCGACTGTCGAGGATCGCGAAACTCTTGCCCGGCAACTGCGTCGTCAGGTAGTGCGCGAGCCCCAGGCCCGAGATTCCGGCACCCACGATCAGCACGTTCACGTGACCGGTGAACGCATCCTTGGGTCGGGTCTGGTTGAAGGTGGCGACGGTCATCGGGTCTCCCGGATCAATGGACGGAGCGGGGTGCAGTAAACGCTAACAATGTTATATTTTTGCCGACAGCTGTCAAGGGAATCGACCGAAAGGCGGTGTGACTGTGACGACCGCGAGCGCGGCCCGCCGGGCGCCGGTGCAGGAACGCAGCCGCCAGACGGTGACCCGGATTCTGGATGCCGCCGCCGCCATCGCCGACGAACAGGGCGTCGACGCCGCCACCACCCGAGCCATCGCCGACCGGGCCGGGGTGTCCTACCCCTCGCTCTACCGGTTCTTCCCCGACCGCGAGGCCATCCTGGGAGAACTTCTCGAACGACAGTGCGCCGAACTGGATGCGCGCTGCGAGGAGGCCGAAGGCGCCTGGCGGGTCACCTCGGTCGCCGACCTGCTCGACAAAGAGATAGCTCTGCACGTGCACTACTACCGTCAGCACCCCAGTACCGCTCGGATCTGGATGGGCGGGCGCACCTCCCCCGCCGTCACCGGTTACGTCCGGGCCAGGATGCAGACGCTGGCCGACCGGATGTACGGAATCCTGTCGGCGGCCGGGCTCATTGCGGCCGATACGGATCCGCGCGCGATGCTGGTGGCCGTCGAGATGGCCGACCGGGTGCTGGA
>CAZRFC010000398.1:0-4007 GCA_964598975.1 uncultured Mycobacterium sp.
TGCTCGGCCAGCACGTTCTGGTAGCCGGCGCGCTCGGCGATCAGCCACTCGGGCTTCTCGGTTAGCAGCGCATCGATCTGCTCGGAGGTAAGCGCTTCGGTGATACCCCCACGGGCCAGACCCGCGATGGAAACTCCCAGCTTGGCGGCCACCAGGTTCTTGGGGTGGGGTCCGTACTTTCGGAGGTCTTTGAGCCACTGCGGCGGGTCCGCCTGCAGCGCGGCCAACTCGTCGCGGGTGATCGCGTTCTCCCGGAACTCCGCTGGTGTTGCGGGCAGGTACACGTCCAGTTTCTTGGCCGCCGTGGCGGGCTTCATGGATTGCGCGTTCGGCCTGCTCATTGCTTGAGCTTATCGACGCCACCCGTGGGTAGCCTGATCCGGTGACCCCGTCCGCGCTCACCCTCGGTTATGTCCCCGGTGGGACGCCGGCTAAGTGGGCACGGATCTGGGCCGAGCGCCACCCCGAGGTCCCGCTGAGGCTGCACGCCGTTTCCGCGAAAGACGCGGCCGATGAGGTGCGGGCCGGGATCGTCGACATGGCGCTGCTGCGGCTGCCCGCCGACACATCCGGGTTGGCCGTCATCCCGCTCTACGAGGAGACCACGGTGGCCGTGGTGCCCACTGATCACCTTTTGTGTGCGGCCGACGAGGTCGCAACGTCCGATCTCGACGGCGAGCCGATACTTCTGCCCGTCGACGACGTCGTCGGCTGGGCGGACGCCCCCGGAATCCCGATCGATCACCGGCCCGAAACAACCTTGGCCGCAATGGAACTCGTCGCCGCAGGATTGGGCGCGCTGATCGTGCCGCAATCGCTGGCCCGGCTGCACCACCGCAGGGACCTCACCTACCGCCGGATCGCCGACGCTCCGAGTTGCGCTGTCGCTCTTGCCGTCCCGGAAGGACCGCAGTCGGCGCAGGTCGAGGAATTCATCGGGATCGTGCGGGGCCGCAAACCGGACTCGTCGCGCGGGCGGTCTCAGGCGGCGCCGAAGCGCACCGCGCGGGAGAAGGCCTTGGCCAAGCAGGCTGCCCGGGCCGCCGCGGGGAAGGCGGCCCGAAAGCCTGGCCGGGCCGGGCGCGGACGGTCCTGACTGCTGCCGCACGGCCGCGACCCGCCGGATCAGAACAACTGGTAGGCCTCGCGCGAGATCATGAAGCCGTGCCCGGACCCGGTGTCGCGGCAGGTGATGCCGGATTCGGAACTGGCGCAACTCAACACCCCCGCGGAGATCGAGTCGCCGTAAGCGAGTGCGACGCTGTTGCTGTAGGCGGTGTCGCCAGCGCACACGAACTGCGGGCGCTGGCCGGCGCTCAGTCCGATGCCTTGGCCGTAGCCGGTGAAGTCCGGGCAATCCGAGGGCCGCGGCGGCGGTGACCACTCGCGCTGCTGAATATCGCAACGTACGTAGGAGGAGTCCAGCATGCAGCCGATGTTGCCCGACGGTGAGGTGAACCCGGTGATGTCCTCGGCGGCGGCCGGGCCCGCGGCTAGCACGGCAGCGACCGCGCCCACCGCAGCAACAATTAAGTGGCCTACGGTGCTCGGTGCGGTGACCATCAGGGCCTCCTTTTAGAACTTGTGCAGCGGCCCCTGGGCTCTCTTGTACATCGACTTCAGCAGCACGTCGCGGAACCGGGCATCGTCGATCAGCTTGATGCCGGCATTGGCCACCTTCGGGTAGCCGAGCAGCTTGTGGAAATAGCGGCCCCGCCGGTACTCCTTACCCCATGCCGCTTCCATCCGCTGACCGTAGTTGGTGAAGTCCTCCGGCCCGCCGTTCTCCAGTGCGGCCATCGCGCACTCGCCGGCGGCCAGGCCGGACTCCAACGCCTTGGAGATCCCGGCCCCGGAGGCAGGCTTGCCGGCACCCAGCGAATCGCCGGTGAACAGCACGCCGGGACGCCACGGCGGCCACGCGGTGAAGCCCATCGGCAACCGCCAGGCCCGCACGCTCTTGTTCTTCTTCAGTTCCTCGATGCTGGGCAGCTTCCACTCCGGCGGCAGCGTGGCCAGGAAATCCCCGAGGAACTGGGTGGCGTTGATGGCCTGCCAGTTCTTGTAGCTGTTGACGTAGCCCAACCCGATGTTGAGCCGGCCGCCGCCCATCGGGAAAACCCAGCCGTAGCCCGGCAGCTGATCGCCCTGAAACTGAAGCTTGAGGTAGATGTCCATGCTGTCGGAATCGGCCACCTCGGCGTCCATCTCCGAGCGGATGGCGATTGCGGAATAGCCGTTGTACTCCGAGTCCAACTTCAAAGCCCGTTTGATGGGGGAGTAGGCGCCATCGGCGGCGATGACGGCGTCTCCCAACACCTTCTCGCCGCCCTTGAGGACCACCCCGATGACCCGCCCCCGTGCGTCGAGGATCGGTTCGCTGACCTCGGCGCCCTGGCGCACCACCGCGCCGGACTTCTCGGCGTGCTCGAGCAGCATGGTGTCCAGCAGCGTGCGGCTCACGGTGTGCCCGTGGTCGGGCATGCCGGGACGCTTGGGGAACGACAGTTCCCAGCGCGACGGGCTGAACACTGTCACACGGTTCACCCGGTGGAAGCCGGCCACCTCGTCGGCCAGGCCCATCTTCTGCAGGTAGCTCACCGCGCGGGCGGTCAGCCCGTCGCCGCAAGGCTTGTCGCGGGGGAACACCGCTTTGTCCAGGACCACCACTTTGGCGCCGGTCTGCGCGGCCTGCCAGGCAGCAGCGGAGCCTGACGGGCCCCCGCCGGCAATCACCAGGTCGAATTGGTTGGTCACAATCTCCGGCTCGGTCTCTGTGTTCTCGGTTCGGTCGCTATCGATGCTAGTCGGGCTGGTCGGGGGACAGCCCGTTCACCCGCCGAATAGGCCTTCAGCCGACAGATGGGCGGACTGCCAGCCAGCAGAGTGGGGGTCGTGCCGCAGGACCCGCAGCCGGCGACTGATTACCTTCCGGGGAGCCAGTCGGGGGTGGCAGACCGGCAGTAGAGTGCTGTTCGTGCCCAGGTTCGCAGTCCCGTTGCCGGGGGCCAAACCGGTCAAGGTGGATGCGCGCAGCGAACGCTGGCGTGAGCACCGCAAGAAGGTGCGCGCCGAGATCGTCGACGCCGCCTTCCGGGCCATCGACCGCAACGGTCCCCAAGTCAGCCTGAATGAGATCGCCGCCGAGGCGGGCACCGCCAAACCCAAGATCTACCGGCACTTCAATGACAAGGCGGACCTGTTCGCCGCCATCGGCAAGCGACTGCGCGACATGCTGGTCGCGGCGATCTTTCCCACCATCGACCTGGCGACCGACCCCACCCGCGAAGTCGTGCGGCGCTGCGTGGCCGAATACGTCAGCCTCGTCGAGCAGCATCCCAACGTGCTGCGGTTCGTCCTGCAGGGCCGCTTTCCCGAGCCTGCCGAATCCACCACCCGGGGATTCAGTGAGGGCCGTGAGATCACCATGGCGATCGCCGAGATGTTCAACAACGAACTCCGCGATATGCGCCTCGACGAGTCCTCGCTGCAACTGGCGGCAGCCGCCTGCTTCGGCGCGGCCTCGACGGCCACCGACTGGTGGCTGGGAGCCGATCCCGACAGTCCGCCACGGATGCCGACCGACAAATTCGTGGCACACCTGACCATCGTCATGCTGGGCACCATCGCCGGCATCGCTGACCTGCTCGACATCGATCTCGACCCAGACCTGCCGTTGCGCAGCGCCACCCCGCGCAACGCCGCGGTCGGGTGATCGACCCGGCGCCATCCCAAATCAAGGCGGCGACACGCCAAACACAACACGTTGTGTTGGCTCTCGTTGTCCGACCCCACGGGTAGTGTTTGCACTGTCGGCGGAGAAAACCGGCCGGATCGGTGTCGGCCGCAATTGAAGTGGGGTTTTGGGTGAGCGATGGAGTGAAGCTGATCGATCGGGCATCGGCGATCAACTGGAACCGGGTGCAGGATGAGAAGGACGCCGAGGTTTGGGACCGTCTGACCGGTAACTTCTGGCTGCCCGAGAAGGTCCCGGTGTCCAACGACAT
>CAZRFC010000399.1:0-4004 GCA_964598975.1 uncultured Mycobacterium sp.
ACCCACATGGTTCATGCTGCACTGCGACAAGTATTGGGGCCCAACGCCGTTCAGGCCGGTTCACTGAACCGCCCCGGGTATCTGCGCTTCGACTTCAATTCGCAGAGCGCGCTCACCGAGAAGCAGCGCAACCAGGTCGAGGAAGTCGCCAACGAGGCAGTGCAGGCGGACTTTCCGGTGAACACCTTCACCACCGAACTGGACAAGGCCAAAGCGATGGGTGCGATGGCGATGTTCGGTGAGCAGTACCCCGACCGGGTGCGGGTGGTGGAGATCGGCGGACCGTTCTCGCTGGAGCTCTGCGGTGGCACCCACGTCCATAACTCGGCCCAGATCGGACCGATCGCCATCCTCAGCGAGTCGTCGGTGGGTTCGGGCGTGCGCCGGGTGGAGGCGTACGTGGGTTTGGATTCGTTCCGGCACCTGGCCAAGGAACGCGCACTCATGGCCGGCCTGGCGTCCTCACTGAAAGTGCCCTCGGAGGAGGTTCCGGCGCGGGTTGCAACACTGGTGGATCGACTCAAGGCCGCCGAGAAGGAACTGGACCGCGCCAGACTGGCCTCGGCACGCGCTTCGGCCGGTAATGCTGCGGCAAGCGCCGAAACGGTCGGTAAGGTGCGCCTCGTGGCAAAGCAGATGCCAGCGGGCATAACCGCCGCGGACCTGCGGTCGCTGGTCGGCGACATCCGGTCCCGCCTCGGTTCCGACCCGGGTGTGGTGGTCCTGATCGCCGAAGGTCCCGCGGGCGACGAAGGTCCGTCCGTGCCGTTCGTTGTTGCGGCCAACGACGCAGCCCAGGACGCCGGGGTGCGGGCCAACGACCTGATCGGCGTGTTGGCGGCCAGCGTCGGTGGACGGGGCGGCGGGAAGGCCGACCTGGCACAGGGTTCGGGCAAGGACCCAGACGGCATCGGCGCCGCACTGGCTGCCGTCCGCGCGGAGCTGGCCCGGGCCCGATGATGACGTGGTGATGATGACTGACCGCCTGCCGGACCGGCCGGGGACAGACGATCCCGGCCGGGGTCGCCGGCTCGGCGTCGACGTCGGCACGGTGCGGATCGGGGTCGCGGTCAGCGACCCTGACGGGATCCTGGCCACACCGGTGGAAACCGTCCGCCGTGATCGCAACGGCGGCCACCTGCGCCGACTGGCCGCACTAGTCGGCGAGAACGACGTGGTAGAGGTCGTGGTGGGGTTGCCGCGCACGCTGGCCGACCGGGCGGGTGCTTCCGCCCAGGACGCCGTGGCTGTCGGCGAGGCATTGGCCGAGCGAATCAGCCCGGTACCGGTCCGGTTCGCAGATGAGCGGCTCACCACCGTCGGTGCGGCGCGTTCCCTGCGTGAGGCGGGGGTCCGTGCCAAACAGCAGAAGGACAAAATCGACCAGGCCGCCGCCGTGGCGATCCTGCAAGGCTGGCTGGACTCCCGCCGCGGTGCGGCGCTCAAACCAATCAACGCCGCACTGCGGCTAGAGCAGCTGAAAGAGTGAGATGTCCGACGACGTGAATCCCGAACAAACGCGTGAGCGCGCCGAGCCGCGGGCGGTTGGCGCCACGGCGCGAACCGGTGCGAAACGTCCCACCGGCCGGCCCAACGGCAAAGGGCGGCTGCTGGTCCTGCTCGGCCTCGTTGCCGCTGTCGCAGTGGGCGTCTGGTTGCTTGGGCCAAAACTGTTCGGCGGGCCCAAGATGCCCAGTGACTACACCGGTTCGGGCAAGGAAGACATCGTCGTCGAGGTGCACCCTGGCGATTCCGGATCGGTGATCGCCCAAGACCTGGTGAACAAGGACGTCATCGCCGACGTCGGGATGTTCATCGGCGCCGCGTCGGGCAACGCCGAACTGGCCGCCATCCAGCCCGGTTACTACAAGCTGCGCACCCAGATCCCGGCGGCGACCGCGGTGCAGATGCTGACCGATCCCAAGTCTCGGGTGGGCAAGCTGGTCATCCCGGAGGGCAAGCAGCTCGACGACATCACCGCCATCGGGTCGGGCGCTGTGAACCCGGGCATCTTCTCGCTGATCGCCGACGCCAGCTGCGTGGAGCTCAACGGGTCCAAGAAATGCCTGTCGGCCACAGACCTCAGAGCCGCTTCGGAGGAAGGGACGCTGGAGTCCCTCAACGTGCCGGACTGGGCGCTGAAGGGCGCCGGCGTGATGGGCCAGAGTCACCGGCGTCTCGAAGGTCTGATCGCGCCGGGCACCTGGAATATCAACCCGTCGTCGTCGCCCAAGGAGATCCTCGCCAAGCTCGTCGGCGACAGCGGTGAGCAGTACGTCAAGGGCGGCATCCTGGATGCGGCCAAGGGCCTGAACATCTCGCCCTACGAGGTGCTCATCGTCGGCTCACTCGTGCAGAAGGAAGCCCAGCCCGCCGACTTCGCGAAGGTGGCCCGCGTCATCTACAACCGGTTGGCCAGCGACTACGACAGGCTGGAATTCGACTCGACGGTGAACTACCCGCTCGACCGTCAGGAAGTCGCCACCACCGACGAGGACCGGGCAAAAGAGACACCGTGGAACACCTATGCCAAGCCCGGCCTGCCGGCCACGCCGATCTGCTCGCCGGGCGCGGAAGCCCTGAAGGCGGCCGAGCAGCCCGAGGCGGGGGACTGGCTGTACTTCGTGACCATCGACTCCGACGGCACCACCCTGTTCACCAGCGACTACCAGGAGCATTTGGCGAACCGGGACAAGGCGCTCGACAGCGGGTTCCTCAACTCCGGGCGATGAACGCAGTGAAGAGCCCAGTCAGCTCTGGGGCGATGAACGCAGTGAAGAGCCCCATCAGTTCCGGGCGATGAACGCGCGCAAGGCCGCCGTCCTGGGCTCGCCGGTCGCGCACTCCCGCTCGCCGCAACTGCACCTGGCGGCCTACCGGGCGCTGGGTCTGGATGACTGGACCTACCAGCGCATCGAGTGCACAGCCGAGGAATTACCGGCTCTGGTGGGCGGTTTCGGCCCGGAATGGGTGGGGGTGTCGGTGACCATGCCGGGCAAGTTCGCGGCTCTGGAGTTCGCCGACGAGCGCACCGAAAGGGCCGAACTCGTTGGGTCGGCCAACACTCTGGTCCGCACGGAGACCGGGTGGCGGGCGGACAACACCGACGTCGACGGCGTGTCAGGCGCATTGGGTCTACGCCGCGGTCTGCATCGCGCCGTCGTGCTCGGCTCTGGCGGTACCGCCCCGGCGGCGGTGCTGGCACTGGCGCACCTGGGCGTCACGCATCTCGTCGTGGCCGCCCGCAGCCGTGACAGGGCCGCCCGCCTGCTCGACCTCGGATGCCGGCTCGGACTCGAGACCACCTTCTGCGCTGTCACCGACCCGGATCTGCGCGCGGTCGCCGATGCCGCCGATGTTCTGGTCAGCACCAGTCCGGCCGACGCGGCCGCCGGCCTGGCTGACAGGCTGGCCCGTGTGCCGGTGCTCCTCGACGCGATCTACGACCCGTGGCCGACCCCGCTGGCCCGGGCGGTCTCCGCCGCCGGCGGCGAGGTGATCAGCGGCCTGCAGATGCTCCTTCATCAGGCGTTCAGCCAGGTTGAACAATTCACAGGCCTGCCAGCGCCCCGACAGCAGATGGCGGCCGCGTTGGACTAGCGTCCGGCGCTGTGGCTGTCATCGAAGCCCTGTGCTGTGCAGCGGTGGTGATGTGGGCGGCTGCGCTGTCTGTCGTCGACGTGCGGTGGCGCAGGCTGCCCAACGTTCTGACCGTCCCGGGTGCGGTGGTCGTTCTCCTGGTTGCGGTGACCTGCGGGCGGGGTGTGCCGGCCGTGCTGGGTGCGACAGCGCTCGGCGGTCTATATCTGATGATCCACCTCATCGACCCGGCCGGGCTGGGCGGTGGCGACGTGAAACTGGCGGTGGCTCTCGGCGCGCTGACCGGGGCATTCGGAATCGCAGTGTGGTTGCTTGCAGCATTCGGTGCGCCGATGCTGACCGCCGCGGCCAGTACGGTGGCCGCGTTGCGCCGCCATGGCCGGGTCGTCCCGCACGGCCCGTCG
>CAZRFC010000400.1:0-3995 GCA_964598975.1 uncultured Mycobacterium sp.
AGCAGCGACGGCAACTCGGTCAGTTCAGCGGTCCAGTTCCACACGTCATCGCCGGCGACAGCCTCCCAGCCGCGGCCCGTGGGCGGGGCCAGGGTGCGCATCGACTCGAAACTACCGGCGGCGGTGTCGACGCTGACCGCCTCGAGGGCGGGGTGAGTGCGGACCCGCTGTTGGGTGATCGATGAGCCGAAGGTGTCGGCGTAGAAGGTCTGCTCCTTGACGGTGTTGACCATGGCCGACACGTGGTCCACCCCGTCGGCTGCCAACAGCCGCCCGGAATAGTCCTCCAGGACCGCGATCTTGTCCGCAGTCGGCACCGTGAAGGGATCGATGCGGTAGTCCGAGACCCACACGGCGTCGCGGTGGACCGGTTCGTCGGCCAACTCGACCCGGTCGGCATTCAGTGCTGCCAGAGTCACCGCCACCCCCACCGCGTGCCGGGCGGCCTCAGCCGCGATGTCCGGGGTCAACCCTGCATGGGAGGCGAAGCCCCACGTCCCGTCCACGATCACCCGCACCGCAAGGCCGATGTCGCGGTCGAGCGCCGCCGACTCCAACTCGCCGTCACGCAGGTGCACGATCTCGGTGGTGATGGCGTGCACCCGCAGGTCGGCGTAGCTGGCACCGCCGGCGGTGGCCGCCGACAGGGCGGCCTCAGCCAATCGGGACAGCGGCAGCGCGAGGAAGTCCTCATCGATGCCGGTTGGATGGGAACTCACCGGTCCACCGTAACCGGGGGCTTAAATTACGGGCGTGAACCGGCGTCTGCGTTCGACCCTGTTGGGGTACGGGCTGCTGGCACCGAGCCTGTTCGGGGTGGTGTGCTTCCTGCTGCTGCCGATGCTGGTGGTGGTGTGGCTGAGCCTGCACCGCTGGGACCTGCTCGGACCCATCAGCTATGTGGGGCTGGACAATTGGCGATCGGTGCTGACCGACCCGGCATTCGGCAACTCGCTGCTGGTGACGCTGGCCTTCATCGCGATCGTGGTGCCGGTGCAGGTGGCGTTGGGGTTGGCCGCCGCGGCGATGCTGGCCCGGGGCCTGCCCGGGACCGGTCTGTTCCGGGCGCTGTATGTGATTCCGTGGATCTGTTCGCCCCTGGCCGTGGCGGTGCTGTGGCGCTGGATCCTGGCGCCGACCGACGGCGCGGTCAGCACCGTGCTGGGCCGGCGTATCGAATGGCTGACCGACCCTAGTCTGGCCCTGCCGGTGGTGTCTGCGGTGACGGTGTGGACCAATGTCGGCTACGTCGCCTTGTTCTTCCTGGCCGGGATTCTGGCCATCCCGCCGTCGATCCATGCCGCAGCCCGCATCGACGGCGCGAGTTCCTGGCAGCGGTTCTGGAGGATCACCCTGCCGATGCTGCGACCGACCTTCTTCTTCGTCTCGGTGACCGGGGTGGTCAGCGCGGCCCAGGTGTTCGACACGGTCTATGCGTTGACCGGCGGTGGCCCGGCGGGTCGCACCGACTTGGTGGCGCACCGTATCTACGCCGAGGCGTTCGGCGCGGCGGCCATCGGCCGGGCAGCAGTGATGGCCATGGTGCTGTTCGCCGTCCTGGTCGGGGTCACGCTGGTTCAGCACCTGTACTTCCGCAAACGGATCAGCTATGACCTCACGTAACGCACTGATCTACGGCGGACTGGTGATCGCCGCCGCGCTGACGGTGGCGCCGTTCGCGCTGGGCCTGCTGACCTCGTTCACCTCGGCGCAACAGTTCGCCACCGGCACACCGCTGTCCATGCCCGAGCCGCCCACATGGGAGAACTACACCGCACTGGGCGGGGCCGGTTTCGGCCGGGCCCTGCTGGTCACCGCCCTGATGACGGCGATCATCACCATCGGGCAGTTGGTCTTCTCGGTGCTCGCGGCCTACGCCTTCGCCCGCCTGGAGTTCCCCGGCCGCGACGGATTGTTCTGGGTGTACGTGGCGACGTTGATGGTGCCGGCCACAGTGACGGTGGTCCCGCTGTATCTGATGATGGCCGAACTCCGGCTGCGCAATACGTTCTGGGCGCTGGTGCTGCCGTTCCTGTTCGGCTCGCCGTACGCGATCTTCCTGCTGCGGGAGTACTTCAGGTCCGTCCCGAAGGATCTGCTCAACGCCGCCCGGATCGACGGGGCGAACACCCTGGATGTAATCGTGCATGTCGTGGTCCCCTCCAGCAGGCCCATTCTGGCGAGCCTGACCCTGATCACCGTTGTCTCGCAATGGAATAGCTTCATGTGGCCGCTAGTGATCACCAGCGGCCAGAAATGGCGGGTGCTGACCGTGGCCACCGCAGGCCTGCAGTCGCAGTACAACGCGCAGTGGACGCTAGTGATGGCGGCCACCACTGTGGCGATCGTGCCATTGGTGGTGTTGTTCGCGATGTTCCAGCGTCACATCGTCCGATCGATCGTCGTGACGGGGCTGAAGTGAACATGCGGCCTAGGTTTTCGTCGCTGGCACTCGTGGCACTGGTCGCGGTCACCGCGTTGCTGGCGGGAGCGGTTGTGCTCCTGGGCAACTCCTCCGACCCGCCCGGCAAGACGGTCGTCACGGTCCGGTTGTGGGACGACCAGGTGGCCGCCGCCTACCGGGAGTCCTTCGCAGAGTTCAGCCGGACACGACCAGACATCGAGGTGCATACCACCCTGGTCTCGTACGCCAGTTACTTCGACACCCTGCGCACCGACGTCGCCGGCGGCGGGGCCGATGACATCTTCTGGATCAACAACTCCCACTTCGCCGAGTACGCCGACAACAGCCGGTTGATGGCGATCACCCCGTCGGCCGACTGGGAGCCGTCGGTGATCGGTCAGTTCACCCGCGGTGGAGTGCTGTGGGGCGTGCCCCAGCTGACCGACGCCGGCATCGCTCTCTACTACAACGCCGACCTGCTCGACGCCGCCGGCGTCACGCCCGCTCAACTGAGCGCCGCGCGGTGGGATCCGGATCCGGCCAGAGACACATTGCGCCCGCTGCTCTCCCGGCTCACCGTCGATGCCGCTGGAAGAACCGCGGCTACAACCGGATTCGACGCGCGGCGGGTCCGGCAGTGGGGCTATAACGCCGCCAACGACCTGCAGGGCATCAACCTCAACTACATCGGATCGGCGGGCGGGGCATTCAGCGACGGCGACCGCTTCGTCTTCGACAATCCGCAGGCCGCCTCGGCGTTGTCCTACGTCGTAGGTCTGATCAACACCGACCACGTCGCCCCACCGGCGTCGGACACCAACGACAACGGGGACTTCTCCCGCAACCAGTTCCTGTCCGGGCGGATGGCGGTGTTCCAGTCCGGGACCTACAACCTGGCCCAAGTCGCCGGCCAGGCCGGTTTCCGGTGGGGCGTGGTTATGCTCCCGACGGGTCCGGCCGGCCGGGTCAGCGTGACCAATGGCATTGTGGCCGCAGGCAATCCAGCTACCCGCCACCCTGGGGCGGTGCGCGCGGTGCTGGACTGGCTCGGCGGAGCAGGCAACGCCTATCTGGGGCGTCGCGGGGCGGCGATTCCGGCGGCGCTTTCCGCCCAGAAGGCGTACTTCGACTACTGGCGGGCCAAGGGCGTGGACGTCACACCGTTCTTCGCGGTGCTCGACGGGCCGCGGATCGCAGCCCCGGGCGGGGTCGGGTTCGCCGCCGGGTTCCAGGCCATCAAGCCCTTCTTCGACGAGATGTTCCTGGGCCGACGGCCGGTCGCTGAGACGTTGGCCGCCGCCCAGGCCGCCGCAAACACCGCCGCGCAGCGCTGAGACCGCGCCGAGTGTGCGGATCGATACGCCGGCACCGGCGCGTCGCGGATGAAACCGCACAGTCGGCGAGGTGCAGGAGGGCGGCGAGGTGGGCGGCGAGGTTGGGCAATGACGAGCGCTCTAACTGCCGCCCAACCCCTTGACCTCCAGCACGATCGCCAGCACCGATATCGCCGCAACGATGCCCAGCACCACCCAGTCAAGCCGCCGCGGGCGGGACGGGGCCCGCAGTCGACGCATTGGCGACGATCATCTAT